>DASUAC010000286.1:0-8498 GCA_035763985.1 Jatrophihabitans sp.
GGCTCCAGCCCACCGCTAGCGATCACTGGCAGCTTGAAAAGCATTGCTTGACGCACGCGAGAAGGGCGCTCACATTGTCATTTTCGGATCGGCGCGCTGTCATCACCGGAGTCGGAACTGTCGCCCCGGGTGCGATTGGCGCGAAGGAATTCTGGGACCTGCTCGCCGCGGGGCGGACCGCCACCCGGCGTATCACGCAGTTCGATGCCTCGCGTTACCGGTCGCAGATCGCGGCGGAATGCGACTTCGATCCGGTGATTCAGGGCCTCAGCCCGCAGGAGACGCGCCGGCTGGACCGGGCCGCCCAGTTCGCGGTCGTCGCCGCTCGCGAGGCACTGGACGACTCGGGCCTGGAGTTCGACCGGATCGACCCCGCCAGGACCGGTGTCGCGTTCGGCAGCGCGGTCGGCTGTACCACGACGCTGGAGCGCGAGTACGTGGTCAGCAGCGACGGCGGTGACAAATGGCTCGTCGACCCCGAGTACACCTGGCCCCACCTGTACGACTCCTTCGTCCCGAGCTCGATGGCCGCCGAGCTGGCCGTCCTGGCCGGGGCCGAAGGCCCGGCCAGCGTCATCTCCACCGGCTGCACCTCCGGCATCGACGCGGTCGGGTACGCGGCGGATCTCATCGCCGACGGCTCGGCCGAGGTCGTGATCTCCGGTGCCAGCGACGCGCCGCTGTCGCCCATCACGACCGTCTGCTTCGACGTGATCCGCGCCAGCTCGCGCCGCAATGACGATCCCGAGCACGCGTGCCGTCCGTTCGACCGGACCAGGGACGGCCTGGTGCTCGGCGAGGGCGCCGCGGTCCTCATCCTCGAGGAACTCGAGCACGCACGGCGGCGGGGGGCGCGTATCTACGCCGAAGTAAGCGGCTACGCGTCACGCTGCAACGCCTATCACATGACGGGCCTGAAACCCGACGGCCGCGAGATGGCGGAGGCCATCCGGATCGCGCTCGACGAGGCCAGGGCCGATCCGACGGCGGTGGACTACATCAACGCGCACGGCTCGGGCACCAAGCAGAACGACCGGCACGAGACCGCGGCGTTCAAGCGCAGCCTCGGGGACCACGCGTACCGGACGCCGGTGAGCGCGTTCAAGTCCATGATCGGGCACTCGCTCGGCGCGATCGGCTCGCTGGAAATCGTCGGCTGCCTGCTGGCCCTGAACGAGGGAATCATCGCGCCGACGGCGAACCTGCATGAGCCCGACCCGGAATGCGACCTCGACTACGTGCCGCTGGTGGCCAGGGAGCAGCGGGTGCGCACCGCGCTCACGGTCGGCAGCGGGTTCGGCGGTTTCCAGAGCGCGGCCGTGCTCAGCCGGGTATGACCGGCGCCGTTCGGAGGGGAGTGACGATGGAGGTCGGAGTCGGGCTGCCGAGCACGATCGGCGGCACGGACGGGCGACTGCTGGTGGATTATGCCGCCCGCGCCGAGCGATTGGGCTTCAGCACACTCGCGGTGTTCGACCGGCTGGTGTACGACAACTACGACAGCATCGTCGCGTTGTCGGCAGCGGCCGGGGTCACCGAGCGGATCCGGCTGGCCACCACGGTGCTGCTGGCGCCGTACCGGCCGAGCACCGTGCTGCTGGCCAAGCAGTTGGCCAGCCTGGAC
The DNA here is from genome assembly GCA_035763985.1 of Jatrophihabitans sp. Taxonomy (GTDB): domain Bacteria; phylum Actinomycetota; class Actinomycetes; order Mycobacteriales; family Jatrophihabitantaceae; genus Jatrophihabitans_A. The sequence goes on from DASUAC010000286.1 coordinate 1,625, forward strand.
CGGATCTCCGGCGGCCGGCTGGTGGTCGGGGTGGCGGCCGGCGGCCGGGACGACGACTTCGCCGCCAGCGGCACCTGCTACACCGACCGCGGCCGGCGGCTGGATGCCATGCTGCCGCAGCTGCGCGAGGTGTGGTCCGGTGCCGGGCAGTGGGCGAAGGTGGGTCCGAAGCCGGTGCACGGCGACATCCCGATCTGGGTCGGCGGCCATTCGCCGGCCGCGCTGCGCCGAGCCGCCCGGCACGGCGTCGGCTGGGTCTCACCCGGCGGCTCCACCGCCGGTTACCCGCAGTTGGTCGAGCGGGCGCGCGAGGTGTTCGCCGCTTCCGGACGTGCGCAGCCGCCGCGGATGGTGGCGCTGGCCAACGTTGCGCTGGCCGACCGGCCGGCCGCCGGCGAACGGTCCCGGGCCTACATCGAGAGCTACTACGCACACGTCGGTCCGAAGGCGAAACTGCTTGCGCAGACGGTGATCACCGATCGGGACCGGCTGCGGGCGACCGTCACCGGCTACGCCGAGGCCGGTTGCGACGAGCTGCTGCTGTTCCCGTGCATCGCCGATCCGGAGCAGCTGGACCTGATCGCCGGGGAGCTGGCGGCACTCGGCGTCCAGTCGGCTGCCACTCGGTAAGGCGCAGCGGCGCGGACATTGCGGTGTGGCTTCGGCTTGCGTTGCCGGCTGCTTTCGGGTGGCGGCAAAGGTGCGCAGCGGCGCGCGATGCGGTTCTCGCTGAACCGCCTCGAAGACTCCACCGGGCTGCTGGAAGGCCGGTTGTCACCGACCTGTCAGGCGATATGGGAGGCCATCCTCACTCCGCTGGCCGCCGCCCGTCCCGATGATGCGCTCGGCCCGGACGACCGGACGTTGCCGCAGCGCTGGCACGACGCGTTCGAGGAAGCCGGCCCGACGACTGCTCGCCGCCGGCGAGCTGCCGGACCAGGCCGGGCTGCCGTGTCAGCTGGTCGTCACCGTGAGCCTGACCGATCTGGAACGACGGGCCGGCCGGGCCACCACCCACCACGGCGGCACCCTATCCATCGACGAGCGCTCAAGCTGGCGGCGCAAGGCTCGATGCTCCCGGTCGTACTGGCTGACGCCGGTGGCGTCCTGGCCTACGGCCGCAGCCGGCGCCTGGCCTCGCTCGGCCAACGCAAGGCGCTGTTCGCCCGTGACCGCGGGTGCACCTTCCCGGGCTGCACCCGAAGCGCTGCCCGGTCGGAGATCCATCACGCCACCGACTGGGCCAACGGCGGACGCACCGACCTGGACAACCTGACAAGTCGCTAAGTCATCCTCCTGGGATGGACGGCACAGGCATCGTTGGTCATAGTTATGACCATGACGACAATGCCGTTGGCGGAGGTCAAAGCCCATCTGTCGGAGCTGGTGGGACGAGTCAGCAACCAGCATGAGCGGCTCACCGTCACGGTGCACGGCCGTCCATCGGCCGTGCTGTTGGCGGTGGAGGACCTGGAGTCGCTTGAAGAGACCATCGCCGTGCTCTCGGATGCCGATGCGTTGCGGCAACTGATCGAGGCGGAGGCCGAGATCGCACGTGGCGAGGGTGAGACTGAGGAACAACTAGGCGAAGCGATGCGTCGGCGGAATTCGCCTGCGTGAATTAGCAGAGGATCGGCTGATCATTGCTCCCACGGCACGACGTCAACTCACCGAGTCGTTGCCCGAGGCGGTGGCGAGCGCGGCTTATGAGTTCGTCGTGGGGCCGCTGCTCGACAACCCCCACCGCGTGGGCAAACAACTGCGGCTACCGTTGGCCGATCGCTACAGCGCGCGGCGCGGAACCTATCGCATGCTCTACCGCATTGATGATCAGCAGCTAACCGTCACCGTGCTCACGATCGTGCACCGCGGCGACGCGTATCGCCGGTAGCAGCAAAGCCAGAGCGGCCTAACCGACCTCGACAACCTCGCAAGTCCTAAAGACATCCCCGGCTGCCGGGCTCGGACCGACTAACGTTAGGGCGTGCGCGATCTCTTTCCCGGGTACTACCCGCCTAGCTCGGCGGAACTGGCCGAGATGTGGAATACAGGGTTGGTCGTCCTCGACGCCAGCACCCTCCTCAACATGTATCGGTACAGCGCTGACACGCGCTCCGATTTCGTCGGTGTGCTGAACCACCTTCGCGATCGCCTGTGGATTCCACATCAAGTTGCGCTGGAATTTCAACGGAACCGCCTGGAGGTGATCGATCAGCAAAGAGCCGCCTTCGACTCCATAATCAAGGTGGTAGCAAGCGCTGAATCCACTGTTTCGGCAGAACTGCGCAAGTATAAGCGCCATTCGTCACTTAACGCGGAAGCATTAATTGCCGACTATCAAGAAGCGACCAAGCCGATTCTGAAAACCCTAGAATCAGCCAGAAGTGTGCACGACGAAAATGCGCCAGGTTATCTGAATCAAGATAAAGTATGGGACTTAGTAACTCAGCTATTTGACGGCCGCGTAGGCCCAAGCTTCAGTCCCGAAGACTTGGAGAAAATCTACAGCGATGGTCGCGAGCGCTACGCCGCCGAGATCCCGCCCGGATACGAAGACTCCAAAAAGGGAGAGCCGCAGTGTTATGGAGACCTCATCGTCTGGAAGGAGATAATAAGAAAGGCTTCCGAAGTGGGGCTTCCTGCGATTTTCGTAACAGATGATGGCAAGGAGGACTGGTGGCGAATTCACCACGGGAAGACTCTAGGACCAAGAGTAGAACTGGTCGAAGAATTCATGTCTGGAACTTCTCATAGGATCCATTTTTACAGCCCCGAGCAATTCCTGCGCCTCGCCAAGGACGAGTACTCGGTTCCGGTAAGCGACGCGGCACTAGGCGAGGTACAAGAAGTATCGTCTCGTCAGGTTGAGGACCATGTAAGAAATGTGATATTCGCCCGCCAAAAGGAGTTGCTCCAACAAAAGCGCATGCTAGAGCGATCGCTTGCCCGTCAAGATGATAGTCGTGTGCGCAATGAAAGCTACGAACATGCATTGGCTGCGGAACTTCAGTTCCGAGCGCTTGCAGAGGACGCGCGCGACCGAGCAGCCAAGGTACGGTTCGAGATAAGGCACCTTCAACATCGTGCGGAAGTCGAAGGTGATGGACAGGCGGGTATTGAAGCACGTGAGGCCTTGATGGTGGCGCTCGATCACCAAGCTCGACTAGAGGACGAAATGGCGGCGATACACAATCAGCTGGACCACTATAGGTCCCTGAGAAACGCCGCCGAACGCGAGCGGGAAATGGGGTCGAGTCGTGCTGATCGAGTGCGGACACGCATTGCGGATATCGATGCGGACCTCGCGGAGATTACGCAAGCGTTGGGAGAACTCGACGCCGGCCGATAGAGAGTTTCGCGGACCCTTAACTTGAATTAGCAACATAACTCGCGGCCGGCTGGTGGGTCCCGTCGTCCACGTGTGGGCGGGCGAGCTGTTGTTGGGCTCGGCCGTCCATCGGGTGGGCGAGGGGTGGGTTAGCCGGGTGGGCGGTGTCCTCGGCAGAGCTGGTCGACGAGGCCGCTCAGTGGCACGCCGAGGGCGTGGGCGACTCGGTGCCATGTGTCGAGTGATCCTCGGGTGTGGCCGGTTTCGAGGTTGATCAGTACGGTGCGGGAGAGGCCGGTCAGTTCGGCCAGTTGGTCGTAGGTGAGGCGCTTGTCGGCCCGGAGCCGGGAGAGTTCGTGCCGGAGCGCTTCGTGGTTCGGCTCCGGCGGTTGGCGGCTCACGTGATCAACCTTGCGGTCAACGATCCTTGACCGCAGTACAGGTTCGTTGACTATTGTTGTCGGCACCGGACCGTCTACGGAGGGCCAGCCGATGCCGCGAGCGCACGCTCCGTTCTGCGACCTGAACCCTGACCGGATCGGGCACGGCCTGTACTGCGTGTCCCGGCCGATCGCCCGGCAGGCGGTCGCCCTGGATGAGCAGGGCAAGACGGTGGATATCACGGTGGACTTAGCTGCACTGTGGTCACGGCTCGACACGCCGCGCCTGGTCCGGGTGATCAGCGAACCGCCGAATATCGACTGGTGAGCAGTTCGGGGTGATGGATGTAGTTGCGCATCGGTTGCTTGTTCGGGTGGCAGCTGGGTGGTTGCCAGCGACGGGCGCCTGCCACCCGAGGAGTGACTCGGCCCGGCCTACCGCACTCAGCTGAGCAGCGCGGTCCGGGCGGCGCCGAGCAGCTCGATCTGGTCGCGCCAATCGTCACCTTCCAGCGCCACCACGAACGTCTCCACGCCGGCGTCGACGTGCCGGGCCAGGCCCTCGGCGGTTTGCTCCGGGCTGCCGCCCACCACCACCTGCCGGGTGTGTTCGATCTCCAGGCTGTAGGTGTCGGCCAGCCGCCGCGCGATCGTCTCGGCCAGCTCGTCGGACGGTTCGGCGGCCAGCCGTGCGTAGATCATGGTGCCCACCCGGGGATGCGGCCGGCCGTGCTCGTCGGCCAGCTCGTGCAGCCGCTTGACGCTGCCGCGGATCTCGTCCGGCGTGGTGATCGTGGTGAGCCAGCCGTCGGCCAGGGTGGCGGTGCGCAGCATCGAGCGTTCGGACCGGCCACCGACCCAGATCGGTGGTACCGGAACCGCCGGGCGCATGGTGATCTCCACCGGCTCGGGCACGTTCGGGATCACGGTGGGCTCGCCGGACAACAGCGCCGGCAGCGTCCGCAGCAGCTCGTCGGTCCGCCGGCCACGCTCCCGCAGCGACACCCCGCTGGCATGCCACTCCTCGGCCCACTTGGCTCCGGTGCCCACCCCGAACTCAACCCGGTTGCCGGACAGGTACTGCAGCGTCGCCAGTTGCTTGGCGGTCCAGGCCAGCGGCCGCATGCCGGCCAGCATGACCGAGAAGCCGAGCGTGACCCGGCTGGTAACCGCGGCCGCGGCGGCCAGGCTGAGGTTGCACTCGAGCAGCGGGATGCCCGCCATGCTCAGGTGATCACCGGACCACACGGAGTCCAGGCCGACCTCCTCGGCCAAGCGCGCCACCGCGGTCACGTCCGGCAGTTCGCTGCCGAGGTGACCGATGTTGGGCAGCAGTACTCCGATATCCAGGGCCATCGACTGTCCTTCCTGTGCTCCGCGAGCCCGGTGGGAGCTCGCCCCGCGAGCCCCGTACGGGCTCAATCCGCGAGCCCGGTACGGGCTCGGTCCGCGAGCCCCGTACGGGCTCAATCTGCGAACCCGTACGGGCTCAGTCCGCGAGCCCGGTACGGGCTCAGTCCTTGACGAAGACGGCCAGGGTGTCGTAATCGCCGAGCGGCTGCTGGCCGAGCAACCGGAGGCCGGCCGCCTGCTCGGCCAGTTCGGCGACGGAGTATTCGCTGCCGCCCTCGGTCATCAGCAGCATGTTGAGGCTGGCCACCAGGTTCTCCACCTCGTTGCGGCCCACCCCGAGCATCCGGTCGTAGACCAGCAGCCGGCCGCCCGAGGGCAGCGCGTCAGCGGCCCGGCGCAACAGCACGGTCCGTTCGTCCGGGCTCCAGTCGGACAGTACGTGCCCGTAGATCATCACCTCGGCCGACGGCAGCGGCGTGCTGAAGACGTCACCGGGTACGAAGCTGGTCCGGTCGGCGACGCCGAGCGTGGTCATGTGCTCGTCGAAGAACGGTTGCAGGGCAGGCAGATCCAGCACGGTGCCGGTCAGCGAGCGGTGCGCCCGCACCAGGTGGCCGACCACGTTGCCCCGGCAGCCGCCCAGGTCCAGCACGGTACGCACGCCGGTCCAGTCGATCGCCCGGACCAGTTCGTCGACCAGCCCCTGGCTCAGCCCGTCCATCATCCGGACGAAGTTGCCGGTCGCCTGCGGGTCGTCCAGCATCGAGTCGAAGCTGCCGGCCGCCTGCGGCTTGCCGGTGCGCAACGCCTCCGCCAGCCGGCCGTATGCCGGGTACAGCCCGACGCCGGCGCCGACCAGGAAGCCGCCGAGATAGTCCGGCCCGGGCACCAGAAACCGATCCACCGCGGCGGTGTTGGCGTAGCGCCGATCGGTCTTGTCCAGCACTCCGATGCCGACCAGCAGATCCAGCAGGTCGGACAGGCCACGTCCGTGCAGCTCCAGCCGGTCACGGATCTCCTCGGCAGTGCAAGGGGATTCGTGCAGCAGGCCGAACAGGTTCAGTTCAGCCGCGGTGATCAGCGCCTTGGCGTCGCAGAACATGTTGGCCATCCGCAGCAGGCCGGCCGCGCTGTTCGCATCCGGTGCCACGCTGTCGACCCGGGCACGTCCGCGCTGCGTCGTTGGCATGGGCAGTTCTTCCTTTCGGACGGGGGAGGTTCCCGGCGATCCTCCGGCCGGCCCGTCGAGCGCTCCTCGAACCGGGGCCGAGCGCCGCGGGCTTGATCCGGCTTCAAGCGCGAGCCCAGCCGGGCTTCGCAGAATCCGACGGACGAGCGGGCCGCCGCGTGCCCGCCCCTGCGTGCCGCAGAACCGAGAGAGGTGCATGTTGAACGCTCCCAGCCCAATCAGCTACCCGTTGCCGTGGAGCCCGCCGATGGAGATTCCGGAGGCCTGGCGCGACCTGCGTGAGCACGCGGTGCAGCCGATCGTGTTTCCCAGCGGGGACCCGGCGGTGCTGGTCACCCGGTACCGGGATGTCAAGGCGCTGTTCTCCGACCACCGGCTCAGTCGCAACACCGGTCGCTATCCGACCTCGCGGATCTCTCCCAACAACGAGATCTTCAACGACCCGGACATCGACAACGATCCGCCGCGCTACCTGGCCGAACGCAGCCTGGTGATGCGTGCCTTCACCGCCCGCCGGATCGAGTCGCTGCGGCCGCACGTCCAGCAGATCGCCGACGAACTGGTGGCCGCGATGCAGAGCGGTCCGCAGCCGGTGGAGCTGATGGAGGCGTTCGCGTTTCCGCT
>DASUAC010000287.1:0-5434 GCA_035763985.1 Jatrophihabitans sp.
TCGACGCTGACCATGACGATGGTGGTGATCATGGCTCGATCCTAGGGCGTTTCCGTCCTGGCGTGCGTGTCGCCGGACGTCCACCCTCATGCGGTGCGGCGCGCCGGCTGGGCACTCAGCCGCAGCCGGCGCCGGTCGGCGAACGGATCGGCGGCGCGCCGGCCCGCGTCGGCCGAGGCAAGCCAACTGCGCAGCCGTGCCGCGCCGCGGGCCGGTGACTGCCAGGGTTCGCTGGTGGCCACCAACCGGATGCCCGGCTCGGTCAGCCAGCGCAACAACAGCTCGGTCTCCTCCACGGACGCAACCGTGGCCATGCCGTCGTCGGGCACCACCTCGGCCGTGGACAGCAGCGAATCCACCACCGGCATCGGTGGCACTCCGCGGGTGGCCACCCCGGCCGCGGCCAACCGGCCGCGCCGGATGACCGTCAGCTCCCAGCCGCCGTTGCCGTCCGGCCGGGCGGCCACCAACTCGTGGATGCGGGCCAATCCGGTCAGCGACTGCATCCGGGCACAGCTGCGCACCAAGGTGGCGATCCGGTCCCGGACGATCGCTGCCTCCTCGTACCGCTGTGCCTCGGACAGGTCGAACAGCCGGCTGCGCAGCGGGCCGATCAGGGTTGCGACGTCGGCCTGCCAGGCTTGCACCACGGCCTCGGCGAGCACCGCGTAGTCCGCCGGCGAGATCGCGTCCTCGCACGGCGCCGGGCAGCGGTGGATGCCGGCCAGCGCGCACGCCGAGCGCACCCGGCGGCCCGGCGAGAGCCGATCGGTGCACTGCCGCAACGCCACCGCGTCGTGGATGGCGTCGCGCAACTGCTCGGCCTGCCGGCTCGATCGCAGCGGGCCGAAATAGGCCGAGCCGTCCGGCCGGATCTGGCGTACCACGGACAACCGTGGGTAGGGCTCGTCGGTGAGCTTGAGCCAGATCGTCCGGTCGCCGTTCTTGGACCGGCGGTTGTAGCGCGGTTTCAGCGAGCCGATCAGCCGGAGTTCGCGCACCTGTGCCTCCAGGGCGTGCGCGCAGACGATGCCGGACACCGACTCGGCCAGGCCGACCATCTCACCCATCCGGCTGCGGGTCTCGGAGGCCACGAAGTACTGCCGTACCCGGTTGCGCAGGTCCTTGCTGGTGCCGACGTAGAGCGGTTCGCCGCGGGCGTCGGCGAAGATGTAGACCCCGGGCGCATGTGGCAGCGGATCGGCAAGATGCCGCTTGCGTCGCTGCGCGTCGCTGACCTGGGCGGAGAACTCCCGCAGTTCGGGTAGCGAATGCACCCCCAGATTGCCCAGCCGGGCGATCAACCCGTGCAGCACGTCCACCGTGGCCCGGGCGTCGGTCAGCGCACGATGATTCGGCACGGTGGCCGAGCTGAAGAAGCCGGCCAGCGTGCCCAGCTTGCAGTTGGGCACCTCGTCGCGGGTGAGCACCCGGCGCGCGAGCAGGGCGGTGTCGACCACGGCCGGCTTGGGCCATGGGTGGCCGTGCTGGGCGCAGGCGGCCTTGAGGAAGCCGACGTCGAACGGGGCGTTGTGGGCGACCAGCACGGCGCCCCGGATGAATTCCAGGAACGACGGCAGCACCGCGGCGATGGTCGGTGCCGCCGCCACCATCTGATCGGTGATGCCGGTGAGCACGCTGACGAACGGCGCGATCGAGACCCCGGGATCGACCAGCGTGGCGAACTCGCCGACCACCCGGCCGCCGCATACCTTGACCGCCCCGATCTCGGTGATGGAGTCGGTGCCGGTGCTGCCGGTCGTCTCCAGGTCCACCACCACGAAGGTGGTGGCACGCAGTGGCTGGGCCAGCTCGTCCAGGCTGAGCTGCAGTTGGCGTTCGGGGACCGAGCCGGTGCCGGGTGATGGCACCGGTGGGTATCCGCCGGGGCCGGATCGGCCGGTCTCGGCGGGGCTGTCGGCGGCCGCGCTGTCGGCGGTACTGGCATTACTTCCGATCACGCTGTGCGACGCTAGCTGCGAGGTCTGACGAAACCCATGCCGACATCGCCCAGCGGGCAGAACGGGGGTCACCCCGCATGGCCGACAGCGCGCTCGAGCGTCCGCTGCCGGCCGCCGCGCGCCAGCAACTGGTGGCCATCGCCGCCGAGGTGATGAGCCGCACCCCGGTCGCCGAACTGCCGGCCGGCCTGCGGCGGTTCGCCCGGTTCGCCCCGAGCAAGCGGCTGCGGCTCGGCGCCTCGGAGATCGCGGCCGCGCTGGCGGTGGACGAGCCGTTCCGCGCCGCGGTCGCCCAGGTGGTGCTGGACACCTCGCCGGAGTTGGCCGAGCAGGTACGTGCCGGCAAGCCGCCGGAGACCGCCGATCCGGTCGACGTCGCGGTGATCGCCTATCTGATCCGGCCGGACGGCTGGGCCGAGCTGCTGGCCGGCATCGCCGATCGGCTGGAGGGCGCCGAAGCCCGGCGCGGTGCCGAGGCCGAGCTGAGCCGGCTGCAGACGGAACTGGCCCGGCTGACCGAGCTGAACCAATCCCTGCTGGCCGACCGGGAGCACGCCCGTTCCACCGGACGGGCCGCCGCGGCCGGCCAGGCCGAGGAGCTCGCCGAGTTGCGCCGCCGACTGCGTACCGCCCAGGCCTTGGTGCGGGCCGCGGGCCGCACCGCCGAACAGAGCGCTGCCGAGCTGGAACGGCTGCGGGCCGACCGGGACGCCCGACATGCCGCCGACGCCGCCGAGCTGCGCCGGCTGCGGGCCCGGCTGGCCGATCTGGAGGCCGAGCTGGAGGTCGGCCGGCGGGCGGTTCGAGCGGCGCGCGAGCATGACAATGCCCGGCTCTGGTTGCTGCTGGAGACCCTCGGCGGCGCGCTGGCCGGCCTGCGTGCCGAACTCGCCGTCACCGATCCCGGCATCCGGCCGGCCGACCTGGTCGAGTCCGAGACGGTCGCGGTGGCCAGCCGTCCGTCCACCGTCGACGGGCCGTTGCTGGACCGGCTGCTGGAGACCGGCCCGGTGCACCTGATCGTGGACGGCTACAACCTGACCAAGACCGGGTACGGCTCGCTGACGCTGGCCGACCAGCGCAGCCGGTTGATCGGCACGCTCGGGCCGCTGGCGGCCCGTACCGGTGCGGAGGTGACGGTGGCCTTCGACGGCACCGCGGCACCGCTCGGCACGGCCGCGGTGCTGCCCACGCCGCGGGGGGTCCGGGTGTTGTTCAGCGCCAACGGCCAGCTGGCCGACGACCTGATCCGGCAGTTGCTGCGGGCCGAGCCGGCGGGCCGGCCGGTGCTGGTGGCCAGCTCGGATGCCGAGGTGGCGGCGGCCGCCCGGGCGGCCGCCGCGTGGCCGGTGCCGGCCACGGTGCTGCTGTCCCGGCTGGAGCGCTGAGCCGCCGGTCGGCGGGTGTCCGCGGCCGGCAAACCGGCCGCGGCGGCGCCGGTCGGCAAAATTGTCGGAGGTTGTTCCTACCGTTGGGGCTGCCCGGGGACGGACCCGGACACCACAGCTGGAAGGACCGAACGAAGATGCTCATCGACTGTGACACCTGCGCGGCCCGCGACATCGCCTGCGGCGACTGCGTGGTTGCCGTCCTGCTCGGCCCGCGGGTCGGCGGGATCGAACTGGACAGCGCCGAGCAGTCCGCCCTGGACGCCTTCGCCAGCGGTGGGCTGCTGCCACCGCTGCGGCTGGTACCGACCTATCCACCGGCCGACCCGGCGACCGGGCAGGAAGAGGGCGGCCAGACGGCCATCGCCTGATCCGCGCACGATGCGCAAAGCATGGTGTTTAGGACGCACCGGTGGTGGGTACAACGGCGGTGTCAGTCGTGCAGCATTGGATTTGCGGTGGATTCCGACAAAAAGTCGGCCCACCGACAGTTTGTTGCCACGACACACCGAGACCGGATTGAACTCCGGTGGTTGTGTCGCGTAATCTTTCCGAGACTTACCGGCACGTAGCCCCCTGAACCCGGAGGGCCCGGTCAGTCACCGCCGAGTCGACAACACGGCACATCCGATGGTTCGCCAGAGCCGCCGGGTAGGCCGGTCGAGCCGGGGACCCAGGTTTCCGGGGTGAATCGGAGCAGGCACGGGGCGCGCCGCAGCACACGATCGCGGTCGACCCGTATCGGCACCGTAGGGCATCTTCCAAGCCCGAACCCGACAGCTAACTCGGTAGGCGGTCGAGTGGAAGAGGAGTTCCGCCGACTGTGGCGTCAACTCGTGCTGTGCGGTCGCTCCGCACCATGATCGGTTCTGTCGTCGTACTGGGGGCGGTACTGGCTGCCCCGCTCGCCGCGCACGCGCTACCGCATTCTGCGGAGCCGGCCGCTGCCGCGAAGCCGTTGACCAAGGCACAGGTCAACGCGAAGCTGCACAGCCTGGCCAGGAGCAGCGAGCAACTGTCCGAGCAGCTGAACCAGGCCAAGATCGACATCACCAAGGCGCAGGCACAGGTGGTGACCGCGACCCGCGCCGCCGACCTGGCCCAGCAACAGCTGCGAACCGCCCAGCAACAGCTGGCGATCTCACTGGCCTCGCAGTACAAGTCCGCCTCGTTCAGCCGCACGGTGGCGCTGCTCTCGTCGAATTCGACCGAGAACTACCTGCAGACCGTGCAGACCATGAACCTGCTCACCGAGCACCAGAGCGAGGTCGCGACCATGGCGGCCAACGCCATCGGCACCGCCAACGCCGCGACCGCTCGGGCGAAGGCCGCGGTGACGGCGGCGAACCAGAAGCAGGCGCAGCTGACCAAGCGGCAGCAGGCGCTGAAGGCCGAGGTGGGCAAGTACCAGGCGCTGCTGGCCACCCTGACCGCCGCCGAACGGGTCCGGTACTTCAACCCGACGCCACCGCCGAGCCCGGCCGTGGTCAACCAGGTGTTCAGCAACAACGCCGGCAGCGGTTCGGGTACGGGTTCGGGTTCGGGCAACGCCAACACCGCGGTGCAGACCGCCCGGGCGCAACTCGGCAAGCCGTACTCGTGGGGCGCCGCCGGGCCGGACTCCTTCGACTGCTCCGGGCTCACCATGTACGCCTGGGGCCACGCCGGGGTCAGCCTGCCGCACAACGCGGCCGACCAGCAGGGCATGGGCACCTCGGTGTCCCAGTCGGACCTGCAGCCCGGCGATCTCGTCTTCTTCGGCTCGCCCGCGTATCACGTGGCCATCTACATCGGCGACGGCATGATCATCCACGCGCCGACCAGCGGTGACGTGGTCAAGATCGTCTCGCTGTCCAGCATGCCGGACTACTCGGGAGCCCGCCGGGTCGGGTGATTCGGTTGGCGCTGCGCCGGCGCGCGCATTCTCGGGTCGGCGGTGAGCGCACGCGCGAAGCGCGGGACGATGAGCACTCGCGCGGAGAGCACGGCACGCTGAACGCTCGTGCGACGATCGTGGCACCATGAGCGTTCGCGCGAAGAGCACGGCGGTACCGGCGCAGCGGCAGCCCGTCCGGGATCGGCCGG
>DASUAC010000288.1:0-2382 GCA_035763985.1 Jatrophihabitans sp.
GTCTCGATCGGCGTGTCGTACCGGCTGAATTTGCTGTTCTGCCACAAGACCATCACCGTCTCGCTCGGCGCCGGCCTGAGCATGTGGGGCCCGCCCACCGGCGGCATCGTCCGGGTCGACCTGGTGGTGGTCAGCTTCAGCGTCCGGTTCGGCTCGGACTTCGCCGGCGCGCAGACCAAGCCGCTGGGCTGGAGCGACTTCTCCGCGCTGCTGCCGGCCAGCACCTCGATCTGCACCATCGCGGTCACCGACGGGCTGTTCAAGACCCAGGACGACGCGACCAACAGCAGCGGCAAGCTGTGGATCGTCCGGGCCAAGCAGTTCGCCTTCCAGACCCGGTCGGCCATCCCGGCCAGCGAACTGCAGTACGCCGGCAGCACCGTGCAGCAATCGCACCCCGACGGCATCGCGATCAAGCCGATGGACCTGACCGGAGTGGCCTCCAAGCACACGGTGTCGATCTACCAGGGCACCTCGACCGATCCGGTCGACGTCTCGGCCTGGTCGCTGCAGCCGCTGCCGCACACCGTGCCGGCCTCGCTGTGGGCGCCGCCGCCGGTGCCGTTCAGCCAGATCCCGGCGACCCCGTCGGCCGACGTACTGGCCGGCGAACTGGTCGGCTTCTCGGTCACCGCGCCGCTGCCGGCGGCCGGCGCCAGCCGCGGCCTGGTCTCGGTGCAACTGCTGATGGAGGAGTACCTCTCCCCCGCCGGCCAGGCGCCGTTGGCCGGCGCGGTGGCACCGTCGCAGGACTACCTGCCCACGCCGAATTCGCAGACCGTCGGGCGGCTCGCCGCGGTGACCAGCGGCACGGCCCAGCAGGGCCGGGCGGCGCTGTTCGGCGTGCTGACCGGCGCCAGCCTGCTCACCGGCGCCGACGGCGACCTGGCCCTGCTGGCCACCGGCGCCGGCCACCTGTTCAGCGATTCACCTATGCAGCAGAACTGAAACGGAGTTCGTCAGTGGCCACCTCGCTGCAGTCGACCATTCCGGTCGGCGACCTGCAGTTCTACGACAACTACGTGCCGGCGCTGGCCGCCGGGAACTGGCGGATCACGGTCGGCCACAGCCTGGCCGGGGTGGCCACCGGGGACCTCGGGGCGGTCCAGCGGCTGGTGGTCAGCGCACCGCAGTTCGCCATGGACAGCACGGTGATCCTCAACCAGTACCCGCCGGCCGGCAGCACCGGCCAGTACGCGCAGGTGCTGCCGCACATCGTGCTCAACGACGCGCTGCTGCCCTGGGAGCGCACCATGACCGGCTCGGCGAACACCCAGCCGTGGCTGGCGGTGCTGGTGCTCGGCGAGGACGAGCTGATCGGCGGCACCGACTCACCGACCCGTACCCAGACGACCACGGTGGCCGGCTTCCTGGCCACCGACCCGGCGGTGCTCAAGCCGGCGGTGACCAAGGAGGACGACGTCGCCGGCACCGACCCGTGCACGTTCATCCAGATCCCGGCAGGGTTGTTCGCCGACCTGATCCCGCGACTGGAGGAGCTGCGGTTCCTGGCGCACTGCCGACAGTCCAACATCGCCGACAAGGCCGAGCAGGGCCTGGAGCAGGACGGGCTGTTCTCGGTGGTGGTGGGCAACCGGTTCCCGGCCACCCCGGCGCCGGGCGTACCGGGCGGGCAGAAGAACATCGCCCACCTGGTCTCGCTGGAGGGCCTGGAGCCGTATCTGGTGGACCAGCCGGACTTCGGCAACCACACCTCGGTGGCGCTGGTGTCGCTGGCCAGCTGGACCTTCAACGCGATGGCCGATCAGCTGCAGGACTTCCGCGGCCTGATGGAGCAGTTGGTCGGCCAGGAGTACGACGGCAGCAGCTACACCCCGGCCAACCTCTGGCTGCGGCTGCCCGCACCGCAGCTGGACACCGGTTCCGCGGCCGGCGCCGAGGCCGCCCGCCGGATCGCCGACGGCTACGTGCCGCTGCCCTACCAGTTCCGTACCGGTGAGCAGACCTTCGCCTGGTACCGCGGCCCGTGCACCCCGGTGTTCCCGGCCCCGCTGGCCGGCAGCACCGCATTCCCGACCGCGGACAGCGCACTGATCTACCAAGGCGAGTTCGGCATCTTCGACGCCTCGCTGGCCACCGCCTGGCAGACCGGACGGTCGCTGGCGCTGGCCGACCGGGCGTTCGGGCAGGCCCTGTTCGACTTCCGCCAGCGCGGCCACCAACTCACCGACAGCCTGCTGCAGCGGCTGCAGAGCGATGCGTTCTCGGCCAGCCAGATCGCCGAGCTGAGTACGAACACCATGGTGCAGGACGAGTTCTTGAAGTACTTGTCGGCGGATCTGCTGGCCGGCATCGGCAGCGCCCCGGTCGCGCAGCCGGCCAGCAGCCCGCTGCTCAGCGCCCCCGCGCCGAGCCCGGATC
>DASUAC010000289.1:0-4889 GCA_035763985.1 Jatrophihabitans sp.
ACTGGACCGTGGCCCGCCAGACGTCGTAGGTGTCGGTGCCGACCCATAGCACGCTGCTTTGATTATTGGTACAGGTGGCGCAGTCGGCGACGAACAAACCGGTCTGCAGCGACGGCTGCACTTCGATGGTCGGGTCGAGCAATACCGGGAAGCGCCGCTGCGGTGCCTGCAGCCAGGCCGGGTCGATCGTCAGATCGAGACGAAATCCATGGTCGGTCCGCGCCACGGCCAGACCGACCACGTCCTTCGCCGGCCGGCCTCCGGCCTGGATCTGGTTGCCGGTGACCCGGGCCGCCTCGTCGACCTGCGGCGGGGCGAGCTCGAACAACGGTCCGGCATGACCGGGTGCCATGAACGCCCACGCCCCGTTGGACAATCGCTTGACCGACAACGCCCTGTGCTGTGGCGCGGTGAGCAGGAACTGGTAGTGGGTGGGCGCGTTGGCGTCGGCCAGCACCAGGGTCTCCTTCACCCCACCCGCCGCCATGACGTAGCGCAGGTCAACCCCGTCCATGACCGACGGATAGCTGACCTGCGTGCCGCTCACCCGCGCTGTCCTTGCGGCCGCCCCCGCCAAGCTCAGGTCGAGTGGCACGCCCGCGACCTCCACCCGCAGGTAACCGGCGTCGCTGGCTGCCTTGAACAGCGCGGTGAAGTCGTTTGCCGCGTTGCGATAGGCGTATCCGGTGCGTTGCGCCGGCACCAGCCGGGAGTCGATCGGCTGCCAGTTGCCCTTTCCATCGCGATAGTTCATCGGCTCGGCCGACACCGTCGTGGTGAACGATCCGTTGGCGTTGCGGTGGGTGACGCTGTGCCGGGTGCGCTGGTCCGGGGTGGCCAACGGATGGCTGCCGGCGGCGTGCGCGGCCGGCGGCGGAGCGGCGACCGCCGACGCGACCCCGGCGGCCAGGGCCATCCCGGTGAGGACGGACAGAATGCGGGCAGGCCGGATCGCGGTGCGTGCCATGGGAGTTCTCCAGCTCAGATTCGTGCGGTCGTGGTTGACCGCGCCCTGGGGCGAGGAACTCCGCACCTTACGAAGAAGCCGGGTCCGGAAGGCGGACGAAACGGTATAACACCTAAAGATCGACTACTAGATCTAACTGTGCAAAAGTTATAGAGCGCTTAGGACGGCTCTAAGAACCCCTTAAGCCAGTAGGTCGTGCAGCACGATGGATTCGGCGCGATCCGGGCCGACCCCGATCACCGAGATCCGGGCGCCGATCATGGACTCGACGGCCTGTACGTAGTCCCGGCAGTTCACCGGCAGGTCGGCGAGCGAGCGGGCCGTGGAGATGTCCTCCTCCCAGCCCGGGAAGGTCTGGTACACCGGGATCGCCCGGGCGAATTCGGCTTGTGTCATAGGCATATCCGGCACCTGCACGCCGTCGATCTCGTACGCCACGCAGAGCGGCACCTCGGGCAGGCCGGTGAGCACGTCGAGCTTGGTCAGCACGAAGTCGGTGACCCCGTTGATCCGCGCCGCGTACCGGGCCACCGGCGCGTCGAACCAGCCGGTCCGGCGCGGCCGGCCGGTGGTGGTGCCGAACTCGGCACCGGCCGCGCGCAGCTCGTCGCCCTTGGCATCGACCAGTTCGGTCGGGAACGGGCCCTCGCCGACCCGGGTGGCGTACGCCTTGACGATGCCGATCACCCGGTCGATCCGGGTGGGTGGGATGCCGCTGCCGGTGCAGGCACCGCCGGCGGTCGCCGATGACGAGGTGACGTAGGGGTAGTTGCCGTGGTCGACGTCCAGCATGGTGGCCTGGCCGGCCTCCAGCAGCACGGTCTTGCCGTCGTTGAGCGCCTGGTGCAGCAGCAGCGCGGTGTCGGCCACCATCGGCCGCAACCGGTCGGCGTAGCTCAGCAGCTCCGCGAGCACCGCCTCGATGTCCAGCGCCCGCCGGTTGTAGATCTTGGCCAGCACCTGGTTCTTCAGGTTGAGCGCGCTGGTCACCTTGTCCCGCAGGATCTGCTCGTCGAACAGGTCCTGCACCCGGATGCCGACCCGGTTCATCTTGTCCGCGTAGGTGGGTCCGATGCCGCGGCCGGTGGTGCCGATCTTGCGGCTGCCGGCGAACCGCTCGGTGACCTTGTCGATGGTGGTGTTGTACGGCGGGATGATGTGCGCATTGGCCGAGACCACCAGCTTGTCCGCCGACCGGCCGCGGGCCTGCAGCGCCTCGATCTCGGCGAACAGCACCGCCAGGTCGATCACCACGCCGTTGCCGATCACCGGTACGCAGTTCTCGCTCAGGATGCCGGACGGCAGCAGGTGCAGGGCGAACTTCTCACCGTCGATGACGATGGTGTGGCCGGCGTTGTTGCCGCCGTTGAACTTCACCACGTAGTCGACGCCGGCGCCGAGCAGGTCGGTCGCCTTGCCCTTGCCCTCGTCGCCCCACTGGGCACCGAGCACGATGACTGCCGGCATGTAGCAGACTCCTGTCTTCGAGTGGCTTCGGCATGATCGCAGCCCGCGCGGCTGCAGCCACCTCGGCGCGCCAGGTCGGTAGGCATGGCGCCGCAGAAACGCGCCAGGAGAAAGGGTAGACGAACGTGCGGCTGGCCCTGCTCGGCGTCGGCCGGGATCCGGACCCGGCGGGGCTGCCCGGCCTGACCGGGATACATCGGGCAGACACCCCGGCCGAGCTGGACGCGGTGCTGGATCTGACTGATGCCGACCGGCTGGTGATCGAGGTCGCCGAGGTGTCCGCGCTGAACCGGGCGCTCGCCCGGCTGTTGCGGGCCGGCCGGCTGGCCGAGCTGGAG
This sequence comes from Jatrophihabitans sp., assembly GCA_035763985.1. Lineage (GTDB taxonomy): Bacteria > Actinomycetota > Actinomycetes > Mycobacteriales > Jatrophihabitantaceae > Jatrophihabitans_A. Next base: position 2,773 of record DASUAC010000289.1, read on the forward strand.
ACGGCGGTGCTGCTCGACCGGCCGGTGGGCTATCTCACCGCGCTCGGCGTGCCGGCCGACCGGGGCGGCCAGCTCGCGCTGGCAGCCACCGGCACCGCCCGGCTGGTCGGCGTACTGCGCGACGATTCGGGCGGGTTGTGCGTCTCGTCGGCGACCCTCAGCCCGTGGACGCCGGACCAGCCCTGGTGGGTACGCGCGGTGGTGGACGACCAGCGGCTCTGCGACGGTGCGGTGCGCGGGCTGTCGGTGTCCCGGCTCGGACCGGCCGAGCTGGTGGCGGAGGTACGGCTCGGCCGGCTGCGGACCCGGCGGCGGCGCGGCCGGGCGGTGCAACTGGCCTGCGATCCGGCCCAGATCGTCGCCGACGGCATCGGCCGGGAACGTCCCCGCGGCAGGCGCACGTTCTGGTCGGAACCCAAGCTGTGGCGACTGGCGGTGCCCGGCTGAACCGGCTCGCGGTGCCCGGCTGAACCGGCCCGCTTCGCCGGGCTGAACCGGCCCGCTTCGCCGGGCTGGACCGGCCGATGCGGGGCGGACGTTTAGGGTGCTCATCATGACCACACCTGCCGGTTACCAGCCCGGTCTGGTTCGCAGTCGGCGGGCGACCGGCGCCCCGATCGGCGTGCTGATCGTGCTGGCCGTGCTGGCTGCGGCGCTGCTGCTCGTCGTGGGCGCCGATCATCCGGCCGGGTTGGTGGTGGCCACCCCGCTCAGCGCGCTGGCCATGTCGGTGGTGCTCGCCTGCTACTTCTGGCTGGACCGCTGGGAGCCCGAACCGTCCCGGCTGCTGTTGCTGGCGTTCCTGTGGGGCGCGGCGGTGGCGGTGGTGATCAGCCTGGTGCTGGAGCTGGCCACCAGCGAGGTGCTCGGCAACGGCGTGGTGCTCACGCTGGCCGGCCCGGCCATCGAGGAGGCCGCCAAGGGCGCGTTCCTGCTGATCATGCTCACCGGCGTCCGGCGCCGGGAGTTCGACGGCGTGGTGGACGGGCTGGTCTATGCCGGCTTCGTCGCGGTCGGCTTCGCCTTCGTCGAGGACGTCGGCTACATCGCCGAGTCGTTCGGCCAGGGCACCGACACCACCGTGGCCACCGTGGTGCTGCGGCTGGTGCTGGCGCCGTTCGCGCATCCGCTGTTCACCTCGCTGATCGGGCTGGGCGTCGGCCTGGCGGTGAGCCGGGGCGGCCCGCGCCGCTGGCTGTACCCGGCGGCCGGCTATCTGGGCGCGGTGGCACTGCACGCGCTCTGGAACAGCTCGCTGGCGTTCGGCCTGGCCGGCTACCTGGTGGTCTACGTGGTGATCATGGTTCCGGCCTTCGTGGCCGCGGTGCTGGTGGCCAGATACCACCGGGCTCGCGAGCGGGACGTGGTGAACCGGCAGTTGCCGGCGATGGTCTACTACCGCTGGATCACCCCGGCCGAGGCCGGCTGGCTGGCCACCATCGCCGCCCGCCGGGCCTGGCTGCGCGCGGTACGGGCCCGGTCCGGGTCGGACGGCGTCCGTACGCTGCGTGCCTTCCAGCAGTCGGCCACCGAACTGGCCTTCCTGCGCGACCGGGTGGAGCGCGGCGTCGGGCCGGCCGATGCGTACCAGCTGCATGCCGACCTGGTGCAGGCGCTGGCGCTGACCCGGGCCCGCGCCCAGCAGCCGCTGCGGGCGCATCCGCCGCCGGACCTGGTCATCCGGCCGGTGGCTCCGGGCCAACCGCGCCGCTGACCTCGACATCGCCACCCGGCCGGCGGGCTCGGAACTCGGCCAGCTCCCGGGCGGCGTCGGCCGCCTCCTGCTCGGCGGCCGGACTGTGCGCGGTGGACGCCACCACGTCGAGCAGCTGGGCCACCTCGGCGTATGCCCGCTCGGCGGCCGGCCAGTCGGCGCCGGCCTCGGCCACCCGGCCGACGTTGTCCAGGCTGATGGCCAGATCCCGCAGCGAGTCCGGCGTACCCAGCAACTCCCGCAGCCGGCGCCGGGTGGTCAGCGACTCGGCGAACGCGGCCTGCGCGGCGGCCAGGTCGCCGGTGTGCTCGGCCAGCCGGCCGAGGTTGTCCATGCTGACCGCCAGGTCGCCCGAGATCTCCGGGCCGCCCAGTTGCTCGGCCAGCTGCCGGCGTAGCTGCTC
>DASUAC010000290.1:0-3880 GCA_035763985.1 Jatrophihabitans sp.
CCGTCGGCAACCGACAGGCCAGCCCGAGCTGCCCGGACAGCCACCGGCAGTAGGCCAGCGCGCCGTGCCAGCTGACCCGGGTCACCGGCAACTCGATCAGCAACTCGTCGCAGTCGATGCCGCCGTCCGGGCCGGTGCACAGTCCCAGCCCGGCCCCGGCGGCGAAACCGTGCAGCCGGGGCGCCGGCTGCGTCCGCAGCCCGCTGGCCAGCAGGTAGTGCCAGTACTGGCCGACGGTGACCGGGGTGCTGCCCAGCCGGAAGCCGTCGGTGACGGCCGATTGCCCATCGATGCTGGGCAATCGGCCGGCCGGCACCGCGACCAGCTGCGGCACGGCGCGGCTGAGTTCGCCGGTCGGCACGGTCATCGGGAGCGCCCTACCCGGAAGCCGTACACCTCGCACTTGGTGTCCTCGAAGGCGGCCAGCCGACTGCTCGGCCCCACCTCGGCGGCCGGATCGATGAACGACCCGCCGCGCACCACCCGGAACGCCCCGCGCTCAGGCCCGGCCGGGTTGCGCTGCCGGCCCGGCCGGTACGGGCCGTACCGGTCGTGGCACCACTCCCGGACGTTGCCGAGCATGCCGTACAGGCCGGCGGCGTCGGCCGGCAACGCGGCGACCGGGACCGGCCCGGGCGTACCCGGCAGGAAGTTGCCGGCACCGGATTCGCCGGCCCGGAGCGCGCGGCAGCCGGCGTCCGCATCGGCGGTGTTGGCCGGTTCGACGGCCGGCCGGTCCGGCAGGCGGCCTCCCACTCGGCCTCGGTCGGCAACCGGTAGCCGTCGTTGCCGAGGTCAGCGGTTCGGGCGGCGAGGTCGTACACCGGGCGCAGGCCCTCGGTACCGGACAGCCAGTTGCAGTAGCCGGCGGCCGCCCAGAAGCTGATCTGGATCATCGGGAAGTCCTCGCAGCCGGGGCGCAGCACGTAGCCGCCGGCCCGGTGCACGATGAAGCACGGGTCGATGCAGTCGATCAGCGTGTGGTCGAGCCGGTCCGGGGCGTCGGCGACGAAGGCGTAGAAGTCCGCCGCGCTGACGCAGCGGTCGGCGAGTGCGAAGGCGTCGATCTCCACCTGGTGCGCGGGTTGCTCGCGGGCCGAGCCGTCGGCCGAGCCGACGGTGAGCACCTGCCCCGGGAAATCGATCAGTACGAACCCACGCTGCGCAACCAGCATCGGAAGTCCCTTCGCGCGGGCCCGGTCCGGGCGAGACTATCGCGCAACCATAACGCTGACCAGCATTAGGCGCGCCCCTCGCTTACACCGGCAGGTGATCGGATCCGGCTCCGGTTGCCCGGCGGCCGGCGGATCGGGCAGACTTTGCCGGCGAGCACACCAGCGGGTTCGTCCTCGGCGGGGATCGGAGCGTGCCTGGCCATGACGGACTGGCCCCACTCGCTGAGCTTCATCGTTCCACCGCACACCGTCAGCTTCGGTCTGGGCGGCAGGCTGCCCACGCAGTCCTACCTGGACCGGTTGAGCGGTTATCTGCAGGCCGCCGAACGGATCGGGGTGACCGGCGGCTACGTGTACGACTTCCCGGTCGCGATGGATCCGTGGCTGGCCGCCTTCGACGTGCTCGCGTACTCCGCCGGGCTGCAACCGGTGGTCGCGGTGCGGCCGCACCAGGAGAGCGCCGAATCGGTGGCTCGCCGGACGGCCGACCTGTACTACCGGTTCGGCCGGCCGACCCATGTCAACCTGGTCTCCGGGGCGACCAGCTCGTCCCGGGCGGCCGGCGATCTCGAGGACCGGGTCGCGGCGCGCAGCCGGCTGGCCGATTTCGCCGAGCAATTGCGGGCGGATCTGGCGCGCCGGCTCGGGTCGGCGGCCGAGCAGGTGCAGCTGGTGACGCCGTCGTCCAGCACCCCCGGCCGGGTGCCGGCCGACTGCGTGCTGATGATGGCCCGGCCGCGCGCCACGCTGGCCGCCGACATCGCCCGGGTACGGGCCGAGCAGCGGGTGGACCGGATCGCGATGCTGGTCGGGCTGGTGGTGCGGACGAGCGAATCGGAGGCGTGGGCGGCCACCGGCACGCTGTACCGGCCGGACCGCCGGCAGCAGGTGGCCGGCCGGCTGTTCGCCGCGCAGGTGGTCTCCAGCGAGCACACCGCCGGCTATGCCCTGGCCGAGCAGCAGGAGGTGCACGACGAGCGGCTCTGGTACGGCGCGCCGCTGCGCGGCATCGACGCACCCAAGCTGGTCGGTACCGCCGAGCAGGTCGGCAGCTGGCTGTCCTCCTGCCGATCCCTCGGCGTCACCGACCTGATCCTGGACCTGGTCCCGCAGCCCGAGGAATACGACCGGATCGGCCAGGCGCTGGCCGGCATCGGCTGAGCCGCGCGGCGTTTGCGGTGCAGGTAATTCGGCCGTCGACCATTACGCCGTCAGATGCCACGCGGTGCGCCGGCCGCCAAAGCGGATAAGTTCCGCTACCGGATAACTTGACGATGGTTCGGGACAGCGACACGATACGTGCATGATTCACCGGCCGCGGGCCGGCGGGTCAATGGCGAGTAGACGTTCTATCGAACACCGGCGCGACTTGCAGCGCTGTCGCGCAATCATGCCTGGGCAGGCCGTAGCAGCTGGCCTGTCGTGCCTACCTAACACATGTCCGGTACCGCTGGCGCGAGCAACGAAAAGAGCGAGCAGATGTACAGCTACGTGATCGAGTTCAACCTGGCACAACGCGGCGAAGAGGCGCAGGAGTTCCTCGCCGAGGCGGCACGCACCTGGCCGAAGGTGTGGGGCGACATTCCGGGGGTCACCGGGGTCCTGCTGCTGTCCAGCGCGTTCGCACTCGGCGGTGACTACGACTACCAGCTGCGGGTGGATCTGGAATCGCTGTCCACCCTGGCCCGGGTCGACGAGGCGCTGAAGTCCGACAGCGACCAGGCCTGGGTCCGGGCCCGCACCGAGTGGTTCCGCTCCCGGATCGCCGCCCGCGCCCACCTGTCCGAGCACGTGGCCGGCGACGAGTCGTACGCGCATGCGCGCCACAGCGAGGCGGGCGGGGTGCACCTGGTGCTGCACGGCGGCATCGGTGAGTCCGGCCGGGCGACCGAGCGGATCGCCTCGGCCAACTCGATCTCCGGGCTGGTGTCGGCGCAGACCCTCCGGTCGGTGGTCGGTACGGCCGCCCCGCGCGAGCACACCTGGCTGCGGTTGCAGAGCCTGGAGCACCTGGACGGCGTCGCCGACGCCGGGCTGGACGTGACGCACGGCCACCTGCTCGGCGAGCTGCGCGAGGTGGACGGAGCGCTGTTCTCCGGAGCATGACCGACGGGGCCGCCCGGTACGCCATCATCGAGCGGGTTTCCGCACTGGCCACGGCGGATTACCCGGCGCTGGCCGGCCGGCGGGTGGTCGTGGTCGGGTGCGGCGCGCTCGGCTCGGCGGTCGCGATGCACCTGGTACGCGCCGGGGTCGGCGCGGTGCGGGTGGTGGACCGCGACGTCGTGGAACTGCGCAACCTCGCGGTGCAGGCGCTCTACACCGAGCAGGACGCCGAACTCGGCCGGCCGAAGGCCGAGGCCGCCCAGGCACACCTGCGGGCGTTGAACAGCGGCTGCGCGGTGGACGGCGTCGTCGCCGACTTCGCCCCGGAGAACGCCCGGCAGCTGGTTGCCGGCGCGGACCTGATCGTGGACGGCGTGGACAGCCTGGAGACCAAGCTGCTGCTCAATGACGTTGCGGTGGCGGATGAAATCCCGCTGGTGTACGCCGGCTGCGCCGGGACGGAGGGCTCGGTGCTGGCGATCCTGCCGGGCCGTACCCATTGCCTGCGCTGCCTCTGGCCGGCGCCGGGTGCGGCCGCGGCCCGGCTGAACTGCCAGACCCGTGGCCTGCTGCCGGCCACCGCCGCGAGCATCGCCGCC
>DASUAC010000291.1:0-2284 GCA_035763985.1 Jatrophihabitans sp.
CCGGGCTCGGCCTGGTGCTGCTTGCCGGCTGCACCGGCGGTTCAGGCGACGGGGCCAGGCCGCCGGTGTCGGCCCAGACCGGCACCGGTTCCACGGCAAGCGCGGCTGACCCTGCCGCTTCGCCGGATTGGCCGCAATACCACGGGGATCCCGAACGTACCGGCGTCAGTACGACCATGCCGGCCGCGTCCGGACGGCTGACCGCCACCGAGATCAAGCTGGACGGCGCGGTGTACGCCTCGCCGATCATCGTGCGCGGCACGGTCATCGTGGCCACCGAGCACGATGTCGTGTACGGCCTGGACGAGGCCGGCCGGCAACGGTGGCGGGTCAGCCTGGGCACGCCCACCCCGCAGTCGGAACTGCCGTGCGGCAACATCGACCCGCTGGGCATCACCGGAACACCCCTATATGACAAGGCATCCGACTCGGTGTTCCTGGTGGCCTCGATCGGCGACCGGGTGAGCCACCAGTTGTTCGCGCTGGATCCGGCCACCGGCAAGCAACGCTGGCATCGTTCGGTGGATCTGCCCGGCGCGGATCCGCAGGCGATGCAGCAGCGCGGCGCGCTCGCCGTCGCACAAGGCCGGGTCTGGGTGCCGTTCGGTGGGCTGGCCGGCGACTGCGGCGACTACAAGGGCCGGCTGGTCGGCGTGCCGCTGACCGACGGCGAGCCGATCGCATACACCGTGCCGACCGGTCGCGAGGGCGGCATCTGGACGCCGCCGGGCCCGGCCGTGCAGAACGGGGATCTGCTGGTGGCGGTGGGCAATGGCGAGTCGGTCGGCAAGAACTACGACTACAGCGACTCGGTGTTGCGGATCCGCGACGGCCGGCTGGTCGACTCGTTCTCACCGGCCACCTGGGCCGCCGACAACGCGAGCGACCTCGATCTCGGCTCGCAGGGGCCGGCGCTGGTGCAGGGCCGTTGGGTCTTCCAGGCCGGCAAGTCCGGCACCGGCTACCTGCTGAACGCCGATCGGCTCGGTGGCATCGGCGGCCAGGTGTGGCAGGGCGAGGTCTGCAAATCCTTCGGTGGCACAGCGGTATCCGACGACACCGTCTACGTCCCGTGTACGGACGGGGTGCGGGCGGTCCGGATCACCCCAGCAGGCCAGGCGAGCGTGCGCTGGCGTGCGCCGGGGAACGTCACCGGCTCACCGGTGCTGGGCGGCGGCCGGTTGTACGCGCCCGACACCGACGCGGGCGTACTGGTGGCATTGGATCCGGCCACCGGGCAGCCGCGGGAACGGGTTTCGGTCGGTGCGATAAGCCGATTCGCCACTCCGGCCATCGGCGGCAGCCGGCTCTACCTGCCGACGCTGGCCGGGCTGGCCGTCGTCGAGACGGCGTGATCGGCCTTGCCGCGGGCTCGGCTGGGCACCCGACCGGGGCGCCCAGCCGAGCCGGACGAAGTCAGTCGGCGTTCTCGTTGACCATCTCGACCGTGGCGGGCACGGTGACCGGCTCGCCGGCCATCCAGGTGTACTCACCGGTGAAGGTCAGCTCCGCGGCCGCCGGCGGCGGGGTCGCGCTGCGGGTCACCAGCTTGACGTCCAGGCTGGTGCCCAGCCGGCCGTCCGGGAAGTGGCTGTGCACGTGCAGGGCGTACGACGGCGGCATGATCTCGGTCGCCTCCACCAGCAGGGTGCCCGCGACCGGGAAGGCCAGCTCCAGCGGCGGGTGGGTCGAGCCGCGCACCACCTCAGCGGTACCGGAGGCCTGCCAGTCACCGTCACCGGTCGGGCGGAAGGTCAGTTCCATGCTCAGCACGGTGCTGCCGGGCATGGTGTCGGTCTGCTGGAACTTGGCCTTGAACGCCTGCGCGGGCAGGGTTTCGGTCATCGATGTGCTCCTTCGATCTCGGGGGTTGTCGGGGTGCAGCCGGCTCCCGCCGAAGCCCGGCGGGCTGCAGGTTGCACAGGATGCATTCGACGCCGAAAGCAATTTCTTAACCCAAATTTAGCGCGGCGGCCATCTTTGGACGGAGTGCCTAGAGACGGAACCTCGGGCACTTCACCAAAAACCGGGGAACTTCCTACTCGATGCTTAATCGGCTCATAGTTCCACTGTGGGCATGCAGTCACTCCCGGCGGATTGCTGCTTGCGTCCTCGCGGCGGCCGCACTTGCCCTCGCGTTCGTCCACTCGGTAACCGCATCGGTTCCGTCCGGGTGGCCGCGCAGTCGTGTTTTCCTCGGATCGGCCACCGGCCGTCCCGTACGGCGGTAGGGTCCGCTCACCTATCGGATCGACAGCGGAGCCACGGCCAGATGAACAACAAC
>DASUAC010000292.1:0-5781 GCA_035763985.1 Jatrophihabitans sp.
GCACCCGCCCGAGACCAGCTTGCGGACGACGCCGTTGGGCACCGCCTCGCCGCCGATGAAGGCGAGCTGCACCTCCGAATCAGCCGGCCGGAAGCCGGCACCGAGCAGTCCGGAGTACCAGGACGGCACCCCGCTGAGCACGGTGACGTGGTTGGCCGTGACGCAGTCGATGTGGTCCTGCCACGAACCTTCCGTCAGATCCGGTGCGATGACGAGGGTGGCACCGGCGGCGAGCAGCAGGACCGGCCGCAGCGACGCGTCGAAGGACAGGTCGGCGGACAGCATCACCCGCAGGTCGCCGTCGGCGTGCACGCCGGATTTCCGCACGAGATCATGAAGGTAGCTCGCGTAGTTGTCCATCGCGCCGAACTCCACGCCGACCGCGAGCGGGGTGCCGGTCGAGCCGGAGGTGTAGATGACGTAGGCGAGGTTGTGCTCGCCGGCCTCGGTGTGCTGCGTCCGGCTCCGGCTTTCGGCCGAGCGCCGGACGCGGAGCCCGGGCTCGCCCGGCATGCCTGGCGCGCCGCCGTCCGCCTCCTCCAGCACGAACGTGGCCGATTCGCTCAGTACCAGATCACGCCTGCGCTGCGGCCACTTCGCGTCGACGGGCAGATAGGCCGCGCCGGACCTCCAGATCGCCAGCATGGCGATGATCGAGTTGCCGCCCCGGGGCAGCACGGTGGCCACCACGTCCTCCGCGCCGACACCCTGCGCGCGCAACACATCGCAGAGGCCGGTCACCGCCGTGGCCAGGTCGCCGTAATCGAGCGATCCGCCGCCGGCCTGCAACGCGGGCCGGCGCGGCTGATGCAGGGCGATGTCGCCTATGCGGTCCAATACAAACAGTTTGGTCATGCAGACCTCTCCCGGGCCGTGCAGCGTGCTCGATAGCAAAGGTCGCAGACTGCCGTTTCGCTACGATCGGATCAGTTCTGCGCGGATGTTGTCAACCTTGCTGTGGCTGTGTGAGCTGCGTGCTCGATGCCCCCTCTCGCCACCTTTCCTCCAGACGCCCGCGGTGCGTGGAACACGTCGATCGCGGAACCCGAAGTGCATGATATGCCTGTTTCAGCGGCTGGTTCGGCTGGCCCCCGGCGGCAGGCCGCACAGCGACCGAGCCGGCTGGGCCGACACCGCAGCGCGAGCCGGGCCTGCCGGTGGGCGGCTCGACCGGCGGCCGGACAGCTCGACCGGCGCGGGCCGGACAGCCCACAAGATCAAGCAAACCTCGGCCGGCGGCCGTTCGCGGCCCACGCCGGGCCCGTATAGAGTTGTGCCTTTGGTTATATGAAGTCGCGGTAGGGCCAGAATTGGAATCCATGTCAGACCATCGCACGCGTGCCGACATTCTCGATGCCTACCAGCGTTTGCCGATCCGTCCGGAGGCCGCTGCCGTGCGGCTGCCGAACGACGTCATCGGCTGCGGGGACGAGAGTCTGCTCGAGACAGCACTGGCGCTGGGATCCGATCTCGGACGTCCGGTGGTGACCGTCGCCGTCACGGACGGCTGGCTGGCCACCGAAGCCCGGCCCTCCTCGGTCCTGCTGTTGGCGTGCCGGCGGGGATTCACCGCCGAACTGGCGCGTACCTGGGTGGCTTCGGCACTGCGACATGAGATACCGCTGGGATTCTTGCTCGTCGACGATCCCGCGGAGGCGGAATTCCAGGCAGCGAAGATCCGGCTTGCCCACACCCGGATTCTGCCGGGCGAGGACGCCGTGGTGGACGCGGTCAACGGATTCTGCGGAAAGGCCGGCGAACCCGAGGTTGCCCGCCCCAAGCGACTGAGTGCGGTGCTGGCCTCGTCCTGGCGGCTGCTGGCCCTCGGCGGCCATTCCGACCTGGGACACCTGGGCCTGGGTTCGCAACTCGTCTGCGGCGCCACCGGGCCGGAACGGTTCGCCGGCCGACACCTTGCCGACGGGTGCGATCCGGCCAAGGACCAATGCCGGTGCACAACGATATTCCTGCGCACTGCCGTCCCGGCGGTGTCGCTACGAGCGGCTGCCGTCGCCCTGATGGGCTGCAGCACCTTCGATCCCACCACAACCGAATGTTCGTCGACCAACAGCCTGTGCGCCAGCATTCTCAGCGGCCAGCCGGTCGCGGTGATCGGAGTGCTCGGCGATCTGGACTCTCGCTTCGACGCGGTAGGGGAATTGGCGCGTTGCCTGGCCGACGGGCTGAGCCTCGGCGACGCCGTGCAGCGGCTGAACCGCGCGCACCGGATTCCCACCGGCTACGGGATTGCGCTGGCCGGTGATCCGGCGCTGCCGCTGGCACCCCGCAGGCAGCCGCCGGCCGACGGCAGGCAGACCTACGTGGCCACGGACTGCCGGGATCGCGCCCAGCCGCTGCTCGACCGGTGCCGACAGGCGATCAGTGGCGCCAGGGCGGCCGACCGCATCCGGCGAGCTCTGCTGCAGGTCAGCGACCGGTCACTGGAGCCGGGTCTGGAGGAGGCCCTGGAGACCCTCGACCGCGCCTGCGAACAGGTTCAGGACGCCGCCTGGACGGCCGTCGAACTGCTGCACGAGGGGGTCGAGTACCAGCGCTGGCAGGAACCCGATCGGGTCATGGAGCGACTGGAGAAGGCGATCCGGCGCTGGGACGAAGCGTTCCTCGAGGCCGGCGGCTTCGTAACCGGAAATGACCTGTACTCCGCCTTGCACGCCTTCCACCGGCTGGACGGCGTCGCCGCCGAGGGCAGCTGTCCGCGCTGTGGCTCGGCACTGAGCGTCTTCCGCTACCGCGACCCCGAGCTGGCCGAGCGGCAGCGGGTCGCCACCAAGTGCTGGCAGTGCGGGCCGATGCGGGAGTCGGCACTCACCGGCCCGGACCTGGCGATCGCGGTCAGCGGTGTGTACGAGCCAGGCGCCCCGCTCCAGCCCCGGCTGTCGGTGCGCGCCCTGCCGGAGGGCCGGCACGGCTCCGGACGGCTGGCCGTCACCCTGCAGGATCGCCTTGACGAACAGGTACTTTCGGTTCACCAGGCCGAGTGCAGCCTGGCCGAGCTGCCGGAGATCTCGCTGACCATCCCGGCGGATGCCCGCAGCGACCTGCATATCCTGTGGGCAGTGTGGGTCAGTGAACTGACGGTCGCATTCACCGCCACCAGGGTGCCTGTCACCCGGGTAGTGCAGTAAGGGGCAAGCCCGTGCCGTTACCTTTGCCGCTCCGCCTCGAACACCCGATGCGCGCGGGCTGATCGGATGGCAGGCCCAGTGTCCCTGGTCTCCCGGTTCCAGCAGCAGGCCGGCGCAACGCCGGACGCGATCGCCCTCGACGACGGCGGCCGGCGCACCACGTACCGGGAGCTCGACGAATGGTCGGACGCGGTGTGCGCCGACCTCGTCGCCGCAGGCGTCGCACCCGGCGGCCTCATCGGCGTCCTGTTGCCCCGTGATCCACGGTGGATCGCCGCGATCCTCGGCGTGCTGAAGACGGGCTGCGGGTACGTACCGCTCGATCCGCTCTACCCGGCCGCCCGGCTGGCGATGATGATGGAGGACTCGGCGCTCACGGTGGTGCTCGGCGAATCGCCGGAGGCCGGCCCGGCAACCAGCCTGCCGCTGGTGGCGATGCCGGACCCGATCGCCCGCCGCCGGCCGGTGCCCCGGCCGCCGGTGGGTCCCGACACACCCGCCTACGTCATCTACACCTCGGGTTCGAGCGGACGGCCGAAGGGCGTACTGATCCGGCATCGCAACGTGCTTGCCCTGATGGACGCCACCGACAGCGGATTCCGCTTCGCGCCCGACGACGTCTGGTCGCTGTTCCACTCGTTCAGTTTCGACTTCTCGGTATGGGAGATGTGGGGGCCGCTGCTGTCGGGCGCCCGCATCGTCACCGTCCCGGAGCAGGTGCGGCTGGACCCCGGCGGCTTCGTCGCATTCCTGGCCGGCTCGCGAATCACCGTGTTGAACATGGTTCCCTCGGTGTTCCGGCACCTGGTCGCCTCGGGTGCCGGCCCGCAGGACGAACTGGCCGTGCGGCAGGTCATCTTCGGCGGTGAGGCCGTCGACCCGAGGTCGGTGTCGGGGTGGCTGTCGGCACTGCCGGCCGAGCGCCGGCCGGCGGTCGCCAACATGTACGGCATCACCGAGTCGACGGTGCACGTGACGTTGCGGCACATGACCGAGGCCGACTACTCCCGCACCGAGCCCGGCACCCTGATCGGCACCGCGTTGCCGCACGTCCGGATGCGGCTGGTGGATTCGCAGCTGCGGCCGGTCGCGAGCGGCGAGGCCGGTGAGATCCTGCTCGACGGGCCGGGCCTGAGCGACGGGTACCTGGGCCGCGCCGAGCTCAACCGCGAGCGGTTCCCCACCCTGCCCGGCGCGGACGGCTCGCCCGAGCACTGCTTCCGCACCGGCGATGTCGGCAGCTGGGACGACAGCACCGGAAGTTACGTCTATCACGGGCGCATCGACCATCAGGTCCAGGTGAACGGCTACCGCATCGAGCTGGGCGAGATCGAGGCGTCGCTGCGGGCCTGTCCCGGCGTGTTCGACGCTGCCGTCGTCCTGGACAGCTCGGCGGACGGGGAACCGAGCCTGCTGGCCCATGTCGTCACCACCCCGCCCGCTGCCGACGCGCCGCCACGCACTCCGGAGCCGGACGACCCCGCGGTGACCCGCCGCGTGGTCCGGGAGATCAGGCGCAACCTGGCGACCGGGCTGCCTCGCTACATGATCCCGAAACAGATCCGCCTGGTTGACAGCCTGCCGCGGACCGAGTCGGGCAAGACGGATCGCAACCGGCTCGTTCCCCCGGGCCGGCCGGCCGAATAGCCGCGGTTAGCCTTTGAGATCAGCGCATCCGAAGATGGGAGAAGTCGTGTCACGTCTGGCGGGCAAGGTCGCCTTCATCACCGGTGCCGGCCGCGGCATGGGCCGCAGTCATGCGGTCCGGCTGGCCACCGAGGGTGCCGACATCATCGGGGTCGACATCTGCCGTGATTTCGACTCGATGGACTACCCGGCTGCCTCGACGGACGACCTGGCCGAGACGGTGCGGCAGGTCGAGGCACTCGGCCGGCGGATGGTTGCCCGGATCGCCGACGTGCGTGATGCGGCCGCCTTACGCACGGCCGTACAGGAGGGCGTCAAGCAGTTCGGCCGGCTGGACTTCGCGATCGCGAACGCCGGCATCAGCACGGCCCGGGCCCGGATGACCACGCCGGAGGAGGACGAACAGGCGTGGAACGATGTCATCGCGGTGAACCTGACCGGCGCGTGGAACTCCGTGCAGGCAGCCATCCCGTACATCGTCGCCGGCGGCCGAGGCGGCTCGATCGTCTTCATCGGCTCGACCGCGGGACTGTCCGGCCTGGCGGTGGGCGCTTACACCGCTGCCAAGCACGGCATCGTCGGGCTCATGCGCGGCCTGGCCAATGAACTGGCCGAGGAGAACATCCGCGTCAATGCCGTGCATCCGATGGCGGTCAACACGATGATGGCAGTCCACGGCCAGCCGCAGACCCGGCCGGCCGTACCGGTCGACGATGGGCAACCGCCTAGCTTGCTGGAAGTCGAGATGGTGGAGCCGGAAGACGTCAGCGCGGCCGTCGCGTTCCTGCTCTCCGACGATGCCCGTTACATCACCGGCACGAACCTGCCGGTCGACGCTGGTTTCCTCAACCGCGTCGGCTGACTTCCCCGTGGGCCGGCCACGCTGCTGCCTGCGGCGAGCCGGGCACGGTCAGCCGCCGGGCTTGCCGAGCACGTAGATCCGAGGCTCCAGCTTTCCGATCATCTGGTAAACGCCCCACACGGCATT
>DASUAC010000293.1:0-11505 GCA_035763985.1 Jatrophihabitans sp.
AGTGGACATTTCGGCGCGATCATGACCTCCAGATCATGATCAATGCTGGAAGGATCAACGCTGGGAGAAGGGGGATTTGGAGGGGCTGGCCAGCTCGTCGAGGTGCGCGCGGATGAAGTCGAGGTTGCGATCGGCCAGGTGGTCGAAGGTCTGCGGCACCGATGACCCCGGGGTCATCGAGGACATGGCGGTCGCCGGATCGAGCCGGGCCGACACCCAGCACTCGTGCGAAGCCGCCCGGGCGACCACCTCGGCGATCGGCGTGACGATCATCGAGTTGCCGAAATAGATCACCCCGGCCGGGTCCACCCCGGTGGCGTTGCAGCCGATCATGAACACGTGGTTGTCGTACGCCCGGGCCCGGTTGGTCAGCTCCCACAGGTCCGCCGAGCGCAGCAACGCCGACGGCCGGCAGATCACCTCGGCGCCCTCGATCGCGGTGATCCGGGACAGCTCCGGGTAGTCGCCGTCGAAGCAAATGATCACCCCGATCCGGCCGAGCCCGGTGTCCACCACCAGGGTGTCCTCGCCCGGCGTCACCCAGCCACCACGGTCGGCCCGCTCGGTGCCGAACGGATGCGTCTTGCGGTACACCCCGAGCAGGTCGCCGGACGGACCGAGCACCACCGCCGCGTTGTAGACGATCCCGCGCTCCGGGCCGCGCTCGTACGTGCCGAGCACCAGGTGCACGCCGAGTTCGGCGGCCAGCGCGCCGAACGGCTCCAGCACCGGGCCCGGCAGCTCGCTGACCAGATCCCACAGCTGCTCGGTGGCCACGCCCGGCGTGAAGCCGGTGGTCACCGACTCCGGCAGCACCACCAGTTCGGCCCCGGTCGCCGCCACGCACTGCCGGGTCAGCTCACAGGCCCGCCGCGTGTTGGCCGCGATGCTCTCGGCGGTCAGCGGCGCGGAACTAGGCGCCAGCTGCACCGCCGCTGCCACGAATTCCCGCATCATCGCCTCCGGTCACGAATCGTTGCGGCCCCGGCTACTCTGCGCCACCCGGACGCCGACCAGCACCCCGGCCAGCGCCGCCGCGGCACCGAACACCGCACCCAGTATGAACGAAACCGGCTCGCCGGCGCGTACCACGACCTTCTTGGCCGGCACCTCGGGCGCCCGGTACACGCCCGGTGCGACCGGCACCGGCTCGGCCGGCACCGGCTCGGCCGCGCCGGTGAGCACCGCCTCCACCCCGGTGAAGAACTCCCCCGCCAGCTTCTTGGCCACCCCGGCCAGCATCCGCTGCCCGACCCCGCCGATCATGCCGCCGACCACCGCATCGGCGTCGTAGTCCAGCACGGTGGCGCCCTGCTGCTCGGTCAGCCGGACGGTCACCTCCGCGCTCACCGTGCCCGGCGCGCCCGCCCCGGAGGCACGCAGCACGAACGAGGTCGGCGGCTGCAGCTCGGCCAGCTGCACGGTGCCGGCGTAGCTGCCCTTGATGCTGGCCACCCCGGCGACCACGGTCATCGCGTAGGCATCCGGGCCGGTCGCCTCCAACTGCTGACAGCCGGGGATGGTCCGCACCAGCACCGCCGGGTCATTCAGCGCCTGGAAGACCCGCTCGATCGGCGCCTGCAACACGGCTTGTCCGGCAACCTTCATGACCGATTCTCTTTCTGTTGACGGCGTAACTCGAACAGCTCGCTCGGCGAGATCGGCATCGAGGTGATCGGGAAGCCCTCCGCGTCGGAGATGGCCGAGGCGAACACCGCCGCGCTCGGGATCACCCCGGCCTCGCCGGCCCCCTTGATGCCCAGCGGGTTCAGCGGCGACGGGGTCTCCAGGTGGTCGATCTCGATGCCGTCCGGCACCTCGGAGACGTACGGCATCAGGAAGTCCATGAACGAGGCGTTCTGCAACTGCCCCGCCTCGTCGTAGGCCATCCGTTCGTACAGCGCGCCGCCGACGCCCTGCGCCACCCCGCCGTGCACCTGGCCCTCGACGATCATCGGGTTGATCACGGTGCCGCAGTCGTGCACCACGCAGTACCGCAGCACCGAGATCTCGGCGGTCTCCGGGTCGGTCTCCACCATCACCGCGTGCATCCCGTTGGCGAAGGTGGACCGCAGCGGCGAGTAGTAGTCCCGGCCCTCGATGCCCGGCTCGTCGTCCTCCGGCACCGGCGGCTGATCCGGGTGTCCCACCACGAACTGGGTCGCCGCCTTGGACGCCTCGTCGAAGGCGTACCGCAGCGGGTTGGCCAGCACCGCAACCGTGCCGAGTGCGATCTCGGCACCCGGCACGCCGGCCACCCGGACGACGCCGTCGGAGATCTCCAGGTCGGCCGGGTCGGCTTCCAGCGCCTCGGCGGCCACCTTCAGC
Source organism: Jatrophihabitans sp. (assembly GCA_035763985.1). Taxonomy (GTDB): domain Bacteria; phylum Actinomycetota; class Actinomycetes; order Mycobacteriales; family Jatrophihabitantaceae; genus Jatrophihabitans_A. Next base: position 2,329 of record DASUAC010000293.1, read on the forward strand.
ACCTTGGCCCGGGCCGCGCGGGCCGCCAGCGCGATCGCCGATCCGCTCATCACCGCCGCCCGGGAGGCGAATGTGCCTACCGCATAAGGGAATCGCCGGGTGTCGCCGGTGACCACCTCGATGTCGGAGAGCTTCACGCCCAGCTCGTCGGCGACGATCTGGGCGAACGCCGTCTGATGCCCCTGACCCTGCGAGGTCAGGCCGGTGGCCACCTTCACCTTGCCGGACGTCTCGACCTGCACGTGGCCGCCCTCGTACGGCCCAACCCCGGTTCCCTCGACGTAGCAGGCGATACCCAGTCCCACCCGGCGGCCCCCGGCCCGGGCGGCGGCCTGGTAGTCGCGCCAGTCGTCCCAGCCGACGAGCTTCTTCAGCTTCTCCAGCGAGGCCGGGAAGTCGCCCGAGTCGTACACCAGCGGCCGGCCGTCCTGGAAGATCAGCCCCTGGTCATAGGGCATCTCGTCCGGCTGGATGAAGTTCACCGCCCGCACCTGGGCCCGGTCCAACCCGAGGTAGCCGGCGACCGCGTCCATCGTGCGTTCCATCGCGAACACGCCCTGCGGCCGGCCGGCCCCGCGGTACGGCGTGACGATCACCGTGTTGGTGTAAAGCGAATCGAACTCGACCCGGTAGGCCGGCAGCTTGTACGGGCCGAGCAGCTGGGTGGAGGTGATGATCGGCACGATCAGCCCGTACGGCGTGTAGGCGCCGTTGTCGTGCCAGAACCGTACCGACATGCCGAGCAGCCGGCCGGTGTCGTCGAAGCCGACCTCGACCTGCTGCAGCTGGCCACGTTCGTGCGCGGCGGAGATGAAGTGCTCCCGGCGGTCCTCGGTGAACTTGACCGGCCGGCCGAGGTTGCGGGCCGCGAACGGCACCAGCACCTCCTCCGGCCACGGGTGCACGATCTTCACCCCGAAGCCGCCGCCGACGTCCGGCGTGATCACCTCGACCTGGCCGAGGTCCAGCCCCAGCTTGGTGGCCACCGCGGCCCGTACCCCGGTGGAGGTCTGGGTGGACGTCCAGAGCCGCAACCGGTCGGCGTCGGCGTCCCAGCGGGCCAGCACTCCCCTGCCCTCCAGCGGCATCGAGGCCGACCGCTCGATCGCCAGCTCCAGCCGCAGCCGGTGCGGGGCGGCGGCGATCGCGGCGGCCGCGTCGCCCACCTCCTGCACCAGGTTGGCCGCCCGGTTGCCCGGCACGTCCGGATGCACCAGCTGCTCGCCGTCCCGGGCCGCCGCGAGGCCGACCACCGCGGGCAGCGGTTCGTAGCTGACCACGATCCGCTGCACCGCGTCCTCGGCCAGGTACCGGTTCTCCGCCACCACGAAGGCGATCGCCTCGCCTACGTAGTTCACCTCGTCCCGGGCCAGCGCGTACTGGGTGCGGCCGTGGGTCAGCGCCGGATGCGGGATCAGCAGCGGCAGCGGATCGGCGAGCGGCCCGGCCAGGTCCTCGTAGGTGTAGATGGCGAGCAGGCCCGGTACGTCCAGCGCGCCGCTGACGTCGATGTCGGTGATCCTCGCGTGCGCATGCGGTGAGCGCAGCACCGCGACCTCGGCCGCGTCGTGCCCCAGGTCGTCCAGGTAGCGTCCGTCGCCGCGCAGCAGCCGGGGATCCTCGACCCGCCGCACCGGCTCACCGACCTGCCGGGTGGTCATGCCGGATCCCCTTGCGATACGGGCTGTTCTCGATCGGGTACGGCCTGGCTGAGCTCGGCGGCCCGCAGCACCGCGGCGACGATGTTCTGGTAGCCGGTGCACCGGCAGAGGTTGCCGCCGATGATCTCCCGGGCCTCGTCCCGGCTCGGCGACGGGTTCTCGGCGAGCGCGGCGGTGATCGTGGTCAGGAAGCCGGGCGTGCAGAATCCGCATTGCAGCGCGTGGCATTCGGCGAACGCCCGCTGCACCGGCGACAGCTCGCCGTCCGGTCCGGCCAGCCCCTCCACCGTGGTGATCCGGGCGCCGTCCATGCTGACCGCGAGCAGCAGGCAGGACCGCATCGGCACCCCGTCGATCAGCACGGTGCACGCCCCGCACACGCCGTGCTCGCAGCCCACGTGGGTGCCGGTCAGCCGCAGGTCGTGGCGCAGGCAGTCGGACAGCAACCGCCGGGCCGGCACCGTCAGGTCATGCGGAATCCCGTTGACGTACAAGGTGATTGCGTACGTCTCCTCAGTCATGCCCGTGCGGCCTTTCGTGCTGCCCCGGCCAGCGTGCGTCCGGTGAGCACCCGGGCCAGCTGGCGGCGGTAGTCGGCGCTGGCGTGGATGTCGCCCTCCGGTTCCAGCGTGGCAGCCGCGAACTCCGCGGCCGGGCCGAGGTCGGCGTCGTACGGCCGGCCCGCGATCGGCTCGGTCAGCTCGAGCACCTGCGGCGTGGCCGCCATCGACAGGTAGCCGGCCCGGGCGGAAAGCACCCGCAGATCATCGTCCAGCGTGACCAGCGTCGCCACCCCGCACAGCGCATAGTCGCCGTGCCGGCGGGACACCTCGGCGAACGCCGTGCCGGAATGCCCTGTCAGCGCCGGGAAGAACGCCTCCACCACCAACTCGTCCGGACGCACCGTGGTCTCCAGCGGGCCGGCGAACAGCTCGCCGGCCTCGACGGTGCGCCGCCCGGCGGCCGAGACCGCGCTGACCGAACCACCCAGCACGCTCAGCACCGCCGGCAGCTCGCCGGCCGGGTCGGCATGCACGATGCTGCCGACCGAGGTGCCCCGGTTGCGGATGGTCGGATGCGCCACATGCCGCAGCGCCGCGGCCAGCAGCGGCTGCCGGGCAGTCACCGCGGCATCGGCCAGCACCGCCGAGTGCCGGGCCAGCGCGCCGATCCGCACCCCGTCGGAGTCGGCGCGCCGGTAGTCCAGCTCGGTGAGCGCGTTGATGTCGATCAGCCGGGCGGGCTCGGCCAGCCGCATGGACAGCAGCGGGATCAGGCTCTGCCCGCCCGCCAGCACCTTCGCTTCCGGCCCGTGCTCGGCCAGCAACCGCACCGCTTCGGTCAGCGAGCCGGGACGGCTGTAGCGAAAGGCTGGCGGCTTCACCGGGTCTAGACCGTGCCCCTTCGTTCCGGCACCGCGGTCCCCTCCGCCGGTCCGGTACCGGCAGCGGGCGCGGTACCGGCAGCCGGCGCGGTACCGGTGCCGTGCTCGGCAACATCGCGGTAGTGCAGCGGGTCGACCGGGGCGTCCAGCGGCTCCGGGGTGGCGCCGACCCGCGGTCCCAGGATGTGCACCAGGTGGTAGCCGATGATCGTGATCAGGGTGCCGGCCGCGATGCCGGTGATCGAGAAGGTGTCGCTGAACTTGATGGCCAGGTTGCCGATGCCGGCGATGATGCCGGCGGCCAGCGGCACCAGGTTGATCGGGTTGCCGAAGTCCACCCGGTTCTCCACCCAGATCTTGGCGCCGAGCAGGCCGATCATGCCGTACAGCACCAGGGTGATGCCGCCCAGCACGCCGCCCGGGGTGGCGGCCACCACCGCGCCGAACTTCGGGCAGAAGCCGAACAGGATGGCCACCACCGCGGCGATGTAGTACGCCAGCGTGGAGTAGATCCGGGTCGCCGCCATCACCCCGATGTTCTCGGCGTAGGTGGTGGTGGGCGAGCCGCCGACCAGCGACGCGATCGCGGTGCCCACGCCGTCACCGACGAAGGCCCGGCCGAGGTAGGGGTCCAGGTCCTCCCGGGTCATCTCCGAGACCGCCTTGACGTGGCCGGAGTTCTCCGCCAGCAGCGCGATCACCGACGGGATCACCAGCAGGATGAAGGCCCACTTGAAGGCCGGCCAGTGCGGGCCGGTCAGCGCGCCGAAGGTCGGGCTGGTGATGTCGTGCGGCAGCCCGATCCAGTGCGCGCTCTTCACCCCGCTCCAGTCGATCCGGTGGCCGGTCGCGGTGCAGGCCGAGGTCACCGTCTTGGAGCAGACCGGCACGTCGTTGATCCGGTCGGCGATCCAGCTGATCAGATAGCCGAAGATGAGCGCCAGGAAGATCGCGATCCGGCCGACGAAGCCGCGGATCAGGGTGGCGCAGACCAGTACGAACAGCATGGTGAGCAGGCCGACCCACTGCTCGGACGGGAAGTACACGCTGGTCGCCACCGTCGCCAGGTTGAACCCGATCAGCATCACCACCGCGCCGGTGACCACCGGCGGCAGCACCGCCCGGACGTAGTGCGCGCCGCCGAAGTGCACCAGCACGCCGACCGCGGCCAGGATCAGGCCGGCCACCAGGATCGCCCCGGTCACCTGGGCCGAGTCGCCGCCCTGGTTGCGGATCGCCGCCACCGCCGCCACGAACGAGGCGGAGGTGCCGAGGTAGGACGGGATCCGGCCCTTGACGATGAGCAGGAACAGGATGGTGGCGACGCCGGACATCAGCACCGCGAGGTTGGGGTTGAGCCCCATGATCGCGGGGAAGACGAAGGTCGCCCCGAACATCGCCACCACGTGCTGGGCGCCCAGGCCCAGCATCCGCGGGCCGGACAGCCGTTCACCCGGGCGTACCACCGCACCCGGCGGCGGCGTCTTACCGCCGTAGACGATCTTCCATCCCCAAGCCGACATGCCGCCTCCTGTTTATGACGGATAGCTGCCGGCGGTTGCAGCCGCCGGTGCGGGCATCATCATGGCGCAGCCATCGCCCGCCGCACGCTTGCCACGCAGATCACCTCTCGGACGGACGACACCCTAGATGCCGCGCATCTGGACGACCTGCAGCGCCAGCGCCACGTCCAGCCGCAGGTTGGCGTCCGAGCTGAACGGCCCGACGATCCGCTCCAGCTTGCCGATCCGGTAGCGCAGCGTGTTGTAGTGGAAGTGCAGCAGCCGGGCGGTCTCGGCCACGTTCAGGTTGGTGTCCAGCAGCGCCTGCAGGGTGCGGCGCAGATCCGCCGCCTCCGGGTTGTCCGCGGCCAGCTCGCCCAGCACCTCGGCCGCGAACGACTTGAGCTCGGCGGTGTCCGGCACCAGCGACAGCAGCCGGTGCACGCCGAGGGAGTCGAAATGCGAGACGCTGCCGGGCCCGTGCACCCGGCGGCCCACCGCCACCGCCTTGCGCGCCTGGACGTAGCCGGCGGCGATGCCGTCCGGGCCGGCCGGCTGCCCGACCAGCCGGGACACCCCGGCGCAGAACGACCGGCGGCCCCCGCCGCGGTCACCGGCCACCGCCGCCACCACCTCGGCCACCACCTCGACCGGGTCGGCGGCGTCGGAGACCGGGATCAACGCCACCACCTCCTGGCTGAAGCCGACCACCGGAGCGGTCCGGTCCCGGTTGCGCATTACCTGCGACCAGGCCGAGCTGAACCGTTCGTGGTGGGATCGGTGGACCACCTGCGACCGTCCGTCGGACGGGTCCGATCCGTCGGCCGGATCAACGGGATCCAGCTCGGCCACCACGACCACCAGCGGGTCGTCGATGCGCCAGCCGAGCGAGCGGCAGTGCTCGACCACCTGCTCGTCCACCGGCAGCAGCCCGGTCAGCACGTCGCGCAGGTAGTCGCCCCGGAACTTGCTCTCCACCGCGGCAACCGCGAGTTCCTTGGTGATGGTCAGCGCGGCCACGATTGCGACCCGCTCCAGCGCCTGCACCGTCCCCGCGCCCAGCAGGCCACCCTGCCGGTACGCGACGATCCGGCCGTGGTCCACCCCGCCGGCCACGATCGCGGTCAGCGCCGCGGCGCCGCTGTCGGCCACCGGCTGGATGCCGATGGTCAGCCGCTCCACCAGCAGCCGTCCGGTCGGGTCGAACAGCTCGGCCGCGGCCAGCCCGGCGCGGTGTTCGGCCGGTCCCTCGTCGGCCAGCACCCGGCCGTCCGGGGTGGTCACCAGCACCACGCAGTCCAGCAGCCGGGACACCTCGCCGGCGATCTCGGACAGCCCGCCGCCGCCGAGCACGATCGCCGAGATCGCCCGGTGCAGCGCATCGGCCTGGGTCAGCACCTGGTTCTGCAGGTCCAGCAACCGGCCGAAGATGTCGGGCAATACCTCGTCGAAGGCCACCTGGTCGGGCAGCCGCAGGATCGGGAAACCGAGTTCGTCGGCCCGGTCCAGCACCTGTTGCGGCACCGCCTCCAGGTACCGGCCGAGCTTGATCGCCAGCGCGGCCAGTGGCTGGGCGTCCAGCGCGGTGATCAACTCCAGCAGCAGCTCCGGCTGGCGCTGGGCGGCCGACTGGGTGAGCGGGAACGCGGTGGTCAGCAGCAACTCGTGCGGCTTGACCCAGGACAGGATGTCCGGAACCTCCATCACGTTGACCCCGCGCACCACCCGGTCCAGCCCGGTCCGCCCGGCCAGTACCGTGGTGCCGGCCAGGCTGGGGGTGTCCAGCAACTGGCGGACGGTCAGCCCCTCGGCCGTGAGCCCTGGCAGATCACCCTGGATCCGGGCAAGATCATTGGCAACTGTGACCATCGGCAGACGGTAACGCACCTCGTTACGTTCCAGCCAGATCGCTGTTCGGCCGAAGACGGCGGCAAAGCCGTGACACGAGGAGGGCAGGGCTGGCGTGACGGTGCTGAGCACGGGCAACGCGACCGGATTCGTACGATCCGCGCTGGCCGATTCGCCCGGACCGGCCCGCTTGCTCGGCAGCTTCCCGACCGCCTGCTACCTCCGGCTCGGCTCCGGTGCGGTGGTCGCGGTGCTGACCGCGGACGCCGTCCAGCTGCCGATCGGCGTGACGCTGCCCTGGCCGAGCAGCCGGCTCGACCTGCGCACGGTCGGCCCGGTCGGCGCGGTGGTTCGTCCCGATGAGATCCGGCTCGGCCGGCTCCGGGTCGCGGTGACCGGACGGCGGGACGCCGCCTTGCGCTATTGCGGACGGCCGGTCCGGCTCCCGGCCGATGCCACCGGGCTGCCCGATCTGTTCGGCGACCCGGATCCGTTGGCCGACCCGGATCTGGCTGGCGCCCTCGATCTGTTCAGCGACCCGGCCGGCGCGGTGGCCGCATTGCTCGGCCGCGGGCCGGGCCTGACCCCGGCCGGGGACGACCTGCTGTGCGGCGCGCTGGCCGCCACCGTGCTGTTCGGCCTGTCCGGCGCCGGATTGCGCCGGGCCGTGCTGGACCGGCTGGCCGGCAGCGAGGGGGTCACCACCGGGCTGTCCCGCCAGCTACTGCTGAGCGCGGTGGCCGGTGACGGCCTGCCCGAGTTGCAGTCGCTCGGCGCGGCGATCTGCCGGCCGGATCTCGAACCGGTGGAGCGGGCCTGGCGCCGGCTGCTGCGGATCGGGCACAGCTCCGGGACGGCGCTCGCGGCCGGCCTGCTCGCCGGCGCCCGGCACGCCACGTCCCGGCTGGCGGCGGCCTGATGGCCGAGCAGATCCGGCCGGAGCCGGCCGAGAACGAAGGGCAGGACGGCCAGCGGGTCGAGAACGACGGCCTGCAGCGGGTCGAGGTGCGCCGTGGCCAGTACGCCGACTCGGTGGCGCTGATGCTGCTCAGCCGGACGGTGTCCGCACTGCCCGGCGTACGGGCCGCGCTGGTCGCGATGGCCACCGAGCTGAACCTGGACGTGCTGGCGGGCATGGGCTTCCCGCGTCCGGCGGTGGACTCGGCCAACGACCTGCTGCTGGCGATCCGGGCGTCCGACGAGACGGCGCTGGCGGCGGCGTTCGAGCAGGCGGAGCGGTTGCTGGCGGCGCCGGCCGGTGCCGCGCCGGCACCGGCCGGCCAGCTACCGCCGCGCACCGTGGGGGCGGCGGCCAACCAGGCGGGGCCGGGGCTGGCGGTCATCTCGGTGCCCGGCCAGCACGCGTTCGTCGAGGCGATGGACGCGCTGGAGGCAGGCTGCGACGTGCTGCTGTTCTCCGACAACGTGCCGGTGTCGCAGGAGATCGCGTTGAAGGACGCGGCCGCCGAGCGCGGCTTGCTGGTGATGGGACCGGATTGCGGCACCGCCGTGGTCGGCGGGATCGGGTTGGGCTTCTCGCACACCCTCAGCCCCGGGCCGGTGGGCGTGATCGCCGCCTCCGGCACCGGCGCCCAGCAGGTGCTCTGCCTGCTCGACGCGGCCGGGGTGGGCATCACCGCGGCGCTCGGCGTCGGTGGCCGGGATCTCTCCGATCAGGTGGCCGGACGGTCCACCCGGGCCGCCCTCGCGCTGCTGGACGCCGACCCGGCCACCGAACTGATCCTGCTGGTGTCCAAGCCACCGGCCGAGCGGGTGGCCGCGACCCTGCGGGACGAGCTGGCGGCCCGCGCCACGCCGGCCGAACTGGCGCTGCTCGGCCCGGACTCGCCGGACCTGACCGCGGCGGTGGAGCGGGCGCTGGCCGCGCTCGGGGTGGCCGTACCGAGCTGGCCGGCCTGGCCACAGCCGATCGGGCAGCACACCGGCGGCGCGCTGCGCGGGCTGTTCTGCGGCGGCACGCTGTGCGACGAGGCGATGCTGCTGGCCGCCGCCGAGCTGGGCGAGGTGCGGTCCAACGTCCCGCTCCGGCCGGACCGGGCGCTGCCGGATCCGCTCGCGGTGGCCGCCGGGCACTGGATGGTGGACTTCGGCGACGACGAGCTGACCCGGGGCCGGGCGCACCCGATGATCGACCCGACGCTGCGGGACGAGCAGCTGCGCCGGACGCTCGCCGACCCGGGCACCGGGGTGGTGCTGCTCGACGTGGTGCTCGGGCACGGCGCGCACCCGGATCCGGCGGCCGGGCTGGTGCCGATCCTGCAGTCCGCCCGGGTGCCGGTGGTGGTGAGCCTGATCGGCGCCCGCCAGGACCCGCAGGACCTGCACGCCACCGCCGGACGGCTGCATGCCGCCGGCGCCTCGGTGTTCCTGTCCAACGCCGCGGCCACCCGGCACGCGCTGGCCCTGCTCGGCAGCGGTTCAGCAGAGCTCGGAGGACCGGCGTGAGTGAACTGCTGGCCGGTCCGCCCCGGCTGATCACGGCCGGCGTGGAACTGTTCGCCGAGTCGGCCGCGGCGCAGGGCGCCGACGTGCAACAGGTGGACTGGCGCCCGCCGATGCCGGGCACCGAGGCCGATCTGGCGGCGGTGCTGGCCGATCCACGCCGGGCGGCGGCGAACGAACTGGCCGTCCGGCGGATCGCCGAGACCGAGGCGATGCTGGTCGACGTGCTGCCCGCCGGCGAGGCGCTCGGGCTGTCCGACCGGGACTTCCTGCACGCCGGGCCGCCGATCGGCTGGGACCGGGCGTCCGGTCCGTTGCG
>DASUAC010000294.1:0-2970 GCA_035763985.1 Jatrophihabitans sp.
GACCACGCCCGTCAGCGCCACCCGCGGCTCCTCGCACACCACCACCACCTTGGCCGGCTCGCGCAGCCAGACCGGTATCCGGTAAGGGATCCGCGGCAACCGGATCACCTGCCAGGACCGCACCGGGTAGCGCGACAACAGCGCGATGCCGTACGCGGCGCTGCCCGGTTGCTCGGAGCCGGTGGCGGCGATCCAGGCCGCGCCCGGGGTGCCGGCCACCGCGGCGGCGAACCGATAGGACACCGCGCCCATCGCCTGGGCGGCCACCGCGGTCAGGTCGGCGAGCTCCGAGCGAGGCTGGTCGCGATCCACCTCTTGCAGCGCCAGCACGTCGGGATCGAGCTGCCGGATCGCCTCGGCGAGCCGATCCAGATCCACCCGTCCGTCGGCCGGTGACCTGCCGTGCAGAATGTTGAAGGTGGCCAGACGCATGGCACCAGTGTGGCCGTTGCCCGATCCGGCGGATCGGGCGGTCGAACCGACAGGTGGGAGCGTGCGGAATGGCGGAGAACCGGGAGGCGCTGCGGACGGCGCTCAAACGCACCGGCTCGGCACTGAAACAGGCCGGGGTGCCGTTCGCGCTGGCCGGTAGCTATGCGCTCTGGGTACGCGGCGGTCCGGAGACCGAGCACGACGTCGACTTCATGATCGCCGAGGCGGACGTGGAGAAGGCCGCCGCCGCGCTCGCCGGCGCCGGCCTGGCGGTGCGCCGGCCACCGGAGGACTGGCTGTTCAAGGTGGACACCGACGGCGTGGTGGTTGACCTGCTGCATCGGGCGGCCTCCCTCCCGGTCTCCGAGCAACTGCTGACCCACTCCGACCTGCTCGAGGTGCTGTCGGTGCAGATGCCGGTGCTCTGGGCCACCGACGTGATCTCCGGCAAGCTGCGGGCGATGTCGGAGCACTACTGCGACTTCGGCCCGCTGCTGACCGCGGTGCGCGCGGTACGCGAGCAGATCGACTGGCCGCGGCTGCGCGCCGAGGTCGCCGAGTCCGACTTCGCCGCCGCGTTCCTGTTCCTGATCGAGCGGCTCGGCATCACCCCGCCGGACTGACGATCCGTCCGGGCGATCTTTTTTGGGATCGACGCGCCATGGGCTACCGTGGAGAAGTCAATAGGCCGCCCTGTGTCCGCGGTTTGAACTCGCACCTGCTGGCAGGTGCTCACCGGACCGGGGGTGTGCCGTCGTGTCGCTGCTGGAAAACTCGCCGACTCGATCCACTCCTGTGTCATCGAGGAGTATTCCCATGGCCATTGACGAACAGGCGCTGGCAGCCAGCATCCACGGGCTGACCAGCACCTTCCGGGACTATGCCGGCCCGCCGCTGCAGGCGGCCTCGGCGCATCTGGCCGCGGTGGTGGCGGCGGCCGAGGATCTGCTGGACGCCGATGCGGTCGGCATCATGCTGCTCGACGAGAACGGCACGCTGCGCGCGGCCGCGTCCACCAGCGCGATCACGGCCCGGTTGGAGCAGGCTCAGCAGCGGCTGGGGCTCGGCCCGGGCCACGACACCATCGCCCGGCGCAGCACCGTCCTGGTGGAGAACCTGACTACCGACCCGGCCTACACACGGCTGGTCGCCGAGCTGACGCCACTGCAGGTGGGTGCAGTGCTGTCCGCGCCGATCCGGGTGGACGGCGCGGTGGCGGGCAACCTCAACCTGATCCGCAACACGGCGCATCGATGGACCGAATCGGAGACCCGGGCGGCCGTCGCCTATGCCGAGGTGGTGGGCGAATTGCTCGGCGCCAGCGCGCAATTCGGCAGAGCGCGACCGGCCCGGCAGCCGGCCGCGGACGGCTCGCCCGACGGCACGGGGGGTGCAGAACATGCCGACTAAAGTCGACGCCCAGACGCTGGCCGCCAGCCTGAACCGGTTGCAGGAGCAGCCGGAGGGGCACACGCTGCGCGGTTCGCTGGAGCGGGTGGTGGACGCCTGCGTGCAGCTGTTCTCGGTCACCGGCAGCGGCCTGATGGTGGCCGACGCGCAGAGCGTGCTGCGCTACGCGGTGGCCTCGGACGGCCCCGGCCGGGAACTGGAGGATATCCAGCTGGAGGCCGGTCAGGGGCCGTGCGTGCTGGCCTTCGTCGTCGACGAACTGGTCGACAGCTATGACGCCGGCACCGACGAGCGCTGGCCGGCGGTGGCCGACCGGATCGGCTCACTGGGCATCCACGGCCTGCTGGGCGTACCGGTGCACCTGTCCGGCATCCCGGTCGGCAGCCTGGACGTGTACCAGGACCACCCGTACCACTGGGACGAGTCCGAGCAGCGGGCGCTGGCCCGGTACGGGGAAGTGGTCGAGGTGATGATGGAGACGGCGGTGGCCGCCGACCGGGCCGGTGAGCTGGCCGAGCAATTGAACTACGCGCTGGACTACCGGGTGCCGATCGAGCGGGGCGTCGGGTACCTGATGGCGCGCGACGGTGTCGACCACGCCGAGGCGTTCAACCGGCTGCGCCGGGCGGCGCGCAGCAGCCGGCGCAAGATCGGCGAGGTCGCCGAGCAGCTGCTGCAGACCGGACGGCTACCCGAGGAGGCGACATGACGGCCGAGTTGCAGATGACCGGGCTGCCGGATCTCGATGTCGACACCATGATCGGCCCGCTGGCCGAGTTCGGCCGGCTGCTGGCCGCGGCAGACCTCGACCGGTCGGCCGCCCGCGGCGCACTGCTCGGCACCGTGCTGCAGGCGCTGCCCGTGATGAGCTGGGCCAGCTTCACCTCGATGGCCTCCAGCCATCACACGCCGGTGACGCTGGCGGCCTCGGCCGAACCGGCCGCGGCCGCGGACGCGCTGCAGTACCGCGCCGGCGCCGGTCCCTGCCTGCAGGCGCTGGCCGACACCGACATGGTGCGGGTGGTCAGCCTGGCCGCGGAGCAGCGTTGGGCACCGTTCGTGACCACCGCGCTGGTCGACACCCCGGTGCGGGCGGTGGTCAGCTGCTCGCTGGCCGCCGGCGGTCAC
>DASUAC010000295.1:0-4218 GCA_035763985.1 Jatrophihabitans sp.
CGCTTCGCCACGGACGGCAACGGTTGCGGTCATAGGCCACAACATATGCCTTCAAGGGCGGCGCTCAGGTCAGTTGTGGGCGTGCAGCGCGTCGTTCAGCGCGATCCCGGTGCCGGTGCGGGGTCGGGCTTCGATCTGGCCGGTCACCGAGTTGCGGCGGAAGAGCACGTGGCTGGACCCGGACAGCTCCAGCGCCTTGATCACCTTGGGCTTGGAGTCGATGTCCTTGACCATGACCTTGGTGCCGGCGGTCACGTAGCAGCCTGCCTCGACGACGCAGTCGTCGCCGAGCGAGATGCCGAGCCCGGAGTTGGCGCCGAGCAGGCAGCGGCGCCCGAGGGAGATGGTCTCCCGGCCGCCGCCGGACAGGGTGCCCATGATCGACGCGCCGCCGCCCACGTCCGAGCCGTCGCCGACCAGCACGCCGGCCGAGATCCGGCCCTCCACCATCGAGGAGCCGAGCGTACCGGCGTTGTAGTTGACGAAGCCCTCGTGCATCACCGTGGTGCCCGGGGCCAGATGGGCGCCCAGCCGGACCCGGTCGGCGTCGGCGATCCGGACGCCGCTCGGCAGCACGTAGTCCACCATCCGCGGGAACTTGTCCACGCCGTAGACGGTGACCGGGCCGCGGGCGCGCAGCCGGGTGCGTACCTGCTCGAAGCCGTCCACCCGGCACGGGCCGTGGTTGGTCCACACCACGTTGGCGAGCAGCCCGAAGATGCCGGTCAGGTCGAGCTCACGCGGCCGGACCAGCCGGTGCGAGAGCAGGTGCAGCCGCAGGTACACGTCCGCCGCGTCGGCCGGCGGCGCGTCCAGCTCGATCGCGGTCCGCACCAGCTCGGTACGTACCTCGCGCGCGGAGTCGGTGCCGACCAGGGCGGCCAGCTCGCCGTCCGGTTCGCCGGCCGGTTCGCCGAGCGCCGGGGCGGGGTAGTAGGTGTCCAGGACGGTGCCGTCCCGCGTGACACTGGCGAGACCGTAGCCGAAGGCACGGCGGGGGCTGCTGACGGTGCTGGTCACGCCCGCCACCCTAGCTTTTCGGGCTGGGACTAACCTGCCAGCCGTGGGCATCTCGCTGGAACTGCATCGTCCGGCCACCGAACTGACCGCCGTCCTGGTCGACACGCCGTCGGTGTCCGGGGACGAGGCGGACCTGACCGACGCGATCGAGCAGGCGCTGCGCGGCTACCCGGCGCTGTCGGTGCGCCGGCTGGGCAACGTGGTGATCGCCCGTACCGAGCTCGGGCTGAGCCGGCGGGTGGTGCTGGCCGGGCACCTGGACACGGTGCCGGCGGCCGGCAACCTGCCGTCCCGGGTCGCCGACGGCCGGCTGCACGGCTGCGGCAGCTCGGACATGAAGGCCGGGGTGGCGCTCCAGCTGCGGGCCGCGCACCAGATCGGCAGCGGCGCGCTGCGACCGGCCACCGAGCTGACCTGGATCTTCTACGACTGCGAGGAGGTCGAGGCGTCCCGGAACGGCCTGAACCGGCTGGCGGCCGAGCAGCCGGAGCAGCTGTGGGCGGACCTGGCGATCCTGCTCGAGCCCACCGACGGCGCGGTGGAGGGTGGCTGCCAGGGCACCATGCGGGCCGAGATCGAGCTGGCCGGCCGGCGTTCGCACAGCGCCCGGTCCTGGCTGGGCGTCAACGCCATCCACCTGGCCGCGCCGGTGCTGCAGCGGCTGGCCGACTACCGGGCCCGGGAGGTTCCGTTGGACGGGCTGGTCTACCGGGAGGGCCTGAACGCGGTCGGGATCTCGGGCGGGGTGGCCGGCAACGTGGTGCCGGACCGGTGCACGGTGACGGTGAACCACCGGTTCGCCCCGGACCGGGACGAGGCCGCCGCCGAGGCGCACCTGCGTTCGGTGTTCGCCGGGTTCGAGCTGACCGTGGTGGATTCGGCACCCTCGGCGCGGCCGGGCCTGGACCAGCCGCTGGTCCGGCAGGCGGCACAGGCGCTGGGTGACGGCCGGGTGTCGGCCAAGCTGGGCTGGACCGACGTGGCGCGCTTCGCGGCCCTGGGCATCCCGGCGCTGAACTTCGGCCCGGGCGATCCCAACCTGGCCCACCGGGCGGACGAGTCGGTGGAGCTGGCGGCCATCGAGCGGGCGGAACAGGCGCTGCTGGCGTTCCTGGCCGGCTGAGCCGACTCGCCGGCTTGCTTACGGTTCGCGAGAAGTTTTACCGGCCCGGGATCGGCGAAATTAGGGTGGTCGGCATGACGAACTCGCATCCGACGCCGGAGCGCTACCGCGGCCCGGTCGTTCTGCGGCGTGGCCAGATCGCCGCCGATACCGGCACCACCGACCAGCGGCTGCTGGACAGCACCGGCCCGAACGGCTGGTTGCACACCGACCCCTGGCGGGTGCTGCGCATCCAGTCCGAGTTCGTGGAGGGCTTCGGCCTGCTCTCCGAGCTGGGCAAGGCGGTGTCGGTGTTCGGCTCGGCCCGGACCGCGCAGGACCACCCGGAGTACGCGATCGGCCGGGCGCTGGGCAGCGCGCTGGCCGGCGAGGGGTACGCGGTGATCACCGGCGGCGGGCCGGGCGTGATGGAGGCTGCCAACCGCGGTGCCAGCGAGGCCGGCGGCGTGTCGGTCGGCCTGGGCATCGAGCTGCCGTTCGAGAACCGGCTCAACGACTGGGTCGACATCGGCATCAACTTCCGCTACTTCTTCGCCCGCAAGACGATGTTCGTCAAGTACGCCCAGGCGTTCGTGATCCTGCCCGGTGGTTTCGGCACGCTGGACGAGTTCTTCGAGGCGCTCACCCTGGTGCAGACCCGCAAGGTGACCCGGTTCCCGGTCATCCTGTTCGGCAGCGAGTACTGGTCCGGGCTGATCAACTGGCTGCGCGGCACCGCGCTGGCCGGCGGCAAGATCGCCCAGCCGGATCTCGACCTGATCCGGATCACCGACGACGTGGCCGAGGCGGTCTCGATCATCGTCGAGGCGGACGCCGGCCGGTCGGTGCAGGAGCGGGCCGAGATGGTGGCTGCCGACGAGGCCCGGTCCGCGCACGCGCACGATGCCGAGTAGAGCCGTGGCTGTCGTCTGCGTGTTCTGCTCCTCCGCCCGCGACATCGACCCGGCCTATCTGCAGCTGGCCACCGAGGTGGGTACCCGGATCGGCCTCGGCGGTCACCGGCTGGTGTCCGGCGGTGGCCGGGTGTCCATGATGGGGGCGGTGGCCCGGGCCGCCCGCGCGCACGGCGCGCACACCCTCGGCGTCATCCCGCGGCATCTGGTGCCCTACGAGGTCGCCGACGACGAGGCCGACGAACTCGTCGTGGTCGAGACGATGCGCGAACGCAAGGCGCTGATGGACGCCCACGCAGGAGTTTTCCTGATCCTGCCCGGCGGCATCGGCACCCTGGAGGAGTTCTTCGAGGCCTGGACGTCCTGGTCGCTCGGCATGCACGACAAGCCGGTCATCGTGCTGGATCCCGACGGCTTCTACCAGCCGCTGTGGCAGTTCATCACGGCCATGATCGAGGCCGGTTTCGTCCGCGAGGAGGCCTGGCAGCTGCTGCACCGGGTGGCCTCGGTGGAGGAGGCGTTCAAGCTCATCGAGGGTTGATGGCATTTCCGTCGGACCGGCGTGCCAGGATCGACGCATGCTGCTGCTCGGCTACCTGCTGCTGGCCCTGGTGGTCGCCGCGGTGCTGTTCTACCTGGTGGTGGCGCTGCTGCCGTCGGGGCTGACGGTGACGCCGATCCGGGACAACCGGCCACTGGAGCTGCCGGCCAACCGCCGGATGCGGCTCTCGGATCTGGATCGGGTGCGGATTCCGATCAGCCTGCGCGGCTACCGGTTCGCCGAGACCGACGAGCTGATCGACCGGCTGGCCGCCGAGATCCAGGTACGGGACGAGGAGATCGCCCGGCTCAGTCAGTACGGTGCGCAGCACCCGGACGGGCTGGACGAGGTCGCCGAAGCGGACGAGGCCGCCGAGCTCGACCGCACTGGGGGGCTCGACGGCGCTGCGGAGCTCGACGGCGCTGCGGAGCTCGACGGCGCTGCGGGGCTCGACGGCGCTGCGGGGCTCGACGTAGTGCCGTCGGCGGAGGGGGTGCCGGCGGTCGGTGAAACCGCGCCGGAGGAGCCAGCGGTGGAGCCGGAGGATGAGCCGCCGGCCAAGGATGGGCGGCCGGCCGGGGTGCCGGATCCGGCGGAAGACGCACCGGCGGAACCGGAGTGGGCGGTGCGCGAACTGGGCG
>DASUAC010000296.1:0-4909 GCA_035763985.1 Jatrophihabitans sp.
AGTCACGGGAGATCCGCGACCAGTCCGCCTTGGTCGGGGTGCGGCCGGCCGGCAGCTGAGCGAGCTCGGCGCGTACCTCGTCCAGGCTCAGCCCGACGTTGCGAGCCGCGCGGATGAAGGCCAGCCGTCGCAGCACGCTGCGCTGGTAACGCCGCTGGCCGCCACCGGTCCGGCTGGCCGCGATCAACCCCTCCCGCTCGTAGTAGCGCAACGCCGAGGCGGCATAGCCGCTACGCCGGGCGACCTCCGACACCGTGAGCAGATCCGTGGCGCGCATTCCGCCATGGTACTTGACTTCAAGTTGACTTCAACTTCAAGACTGGAGGCAGGACAACTCGCTCTCTCGGAGGTGAACATGCCTGTCGCACTGATTACCGGCGCCTCGGCCGGTTTCGGCCGGGCGCTCGCCGGCGCACTGGCCCAGCGGGGTTGGCAACTGGTGGTCTACGCGCGCAACCCCGGCCGGCTGGCCGCGGCGGTTGCCGAGCTGCCGGACGGCTCGTTGATCCGGGCCGTTCCCGGTGACGTGGCCGACCCCGCGCACCGGGCCGAACTCGCCCGGGTGATCGCCGAACTGCCCGGCCTGGATCTGCTGGTCAACAACGCCAGCACCCTCGGCGAGACCCCACTCCCCCGGCTGGCCGACGCCCGGCTGGCGGAGTTGGAACATGCCTATCAGGTGAATCTGATCGGCCCGCCCGGCCTGATCCAGTTGCTGTTGCCGGCGCTGCGGCGCTCGTCCGGCACCGTCGTCAACATCTCCTCCGACGCGGCCGTGGCCGACTACGAGGGCTGGGGCGGTTACGGCTCCGGCAAGGCCGCGCTGGATCAGCTCACCCGCACGTTCGCGGCCGAGGAGCCGGCGCTGCGCTGGTACAGCTTCGACCCGGGCGACATGCGCACCGAGATGCACCAGGCGGCCTTTCCCGGTGAGGACATCAGCGACCGGCCGGAACCGGCCTCGGTGGTGCCCCGGCTGCTCGGGCTGCTCGCCGCCGCGCCACCCAGCGGCCGCTACCAGGCCGGCCAGTTCGAGGCAACGACCGAGCACCTGCAGCCGGCTCACTGATCATCCCTATTCATAAGGAGAAACTTCGTGACCGTACTCACCCACACCCCGAGCACCCGGTTCACCGTGCCGGACCAACGCTTCGCCGCCGAGCCGGCCGAGCGGCGCGGCCTGCCGCGCGACGGCGTCCGGCTGCTGGTCGCCGACGGCCGGACCGGCCGGGTCGAGCACACCCGGTTCGACCGGCTGCCGGACTTCCTGGAACCCGGCGATCTGATCGTGGTCAACAACTCCCGGACCGTCGCGGCGGAGTTGGACGCCCGCGGCGAGGGGAACCGGCCGGTGGTGCTGCACGTGGCCACCGAACTGGACGACGGCAGCTGGGTCGTCGAACTGCGCACCGCGCCGGACGCCGCCGAGCCGATCCTCACCGCCCGGCCGGGCCAGCTGTTCCGGTTCGGCGACGACGTCAAGCCGACCGGATCGGAGGAGGCACCGGTCAGCGTCCGGCTTCTCGAGCCGTACCCGGCACCCGGGCGGGAATACGGTCCGGGCGGCGTCGGCAACCGGCTGTGGCGGGCCCGGATCGACTCCGCGGTGCCGTTCGGGCAGTGGCTGGCCCGGCATGGCCGGCCGATCAGCTACGGCTACCTCAGCCGGCATTGGCCACTGGCCGACTATCAGACGGTCTTCGGCCTGATCCCGGGCAGTGCGGAGATGCCCAGCGCCGGCCGGCCGTTCAGCACCGAACTGGTGACCAGGCTGGTCTCGGCCGGTGTGCTGATCGCGCCGATCACCCTGCACACCGGGGTGTCCTCGCAGGAGACCGGCGAGGGGCCGCAGCCGGAGCGGTTCACGGTGCCGGCGACCACCGCCCGGCTGGTGAACGACGTGCGCTGCTCCGGTGGCCGGGTGATCGCGGTGGGCACCACGGTGACCCGGGCGCTGGAATCGGCCGCGGATGCCGACGGGTTCGTGCTGGAGAGCCGTGGCTGGACCGAGTTGGTGCTCGGCCCGGACCAGCCGAGCCGGGTGGTCGGCGGCCTGATCACCGGGCTGCACAACCCGGACGCCTCGCATCTGCTGCTGGTCGAGGCGGTGGCCGGTGCCGAACTGACCCAGCGGACCTACGACGCGGCGGTGGCCGGGGACTACCTGTGGCACGAGTTCGGCGACTCCTGCCTGATCCTGCCTGCCTGATCTGCCACACCGGCCAGCTAGCGTGAACGGGTCATGATCTCCAGGATTCGGGCCGAGCTGGCCGGGGCGCTGATCGCGCTGGACTTCGACGGCACGCTGTCACCGATCGTGCCGGATCCGATGCAGGCCAGGCCGGTGGCCGGGGTGGTCGACACCCTGGCCCGGCTGGCCGGTCACGGCGCCAGGATCGCGGTGGTCACCGGCCGGGACGCCCGTACCGTGCTGGAGCTCGGCGACCTGGGACGGATCCCGGGCGTGCGGGTCAGCGGCCTGCACGGCGCCGAGGACTGGCAGGACGGCGAGCTGCGCACCCGGGACGAACCACCCGGGCTGGCCGCCCTGCGCACCGCGCTGCCGCCGCTGCTGCCGCCGGGGGCCTGGCTGGAGGACAAGCGGCTGTCGCTGGTGCTGCACACCCGGCGCGCCGAGCAGCCGGAGCGGCTGCTGGCCGAGCTGAACCGGTTCGTCCCCCGGCTGGCCGCCGAGCACGGCCTGGAGGCGCACCCGGGCAAGCTGGTGATCGAGATCCGGATCCCGGGCCTGTCCAAGGCGACCGCGCTGGACGAGCTGCTGGCCGCCCAACCGGCCGCCGCGCTGTTCGCCGGCGACGACCTGGGCGACCTGCCGGCGGTACGGGCCGTCCGGCAGTGGGCCGAGCGCACCGGCCGTCCGGCGCTGACGATCGCGGTCGGCGCGGTGCCGGAGCTGGCGGCGGCCACCGACCGCACGCTGGCCGGGCCTGCCGAACTCGCCGAACTGCTCGCCGAGCTGGCCGGATAACCGGCCGGGCAACCGCCGAGCCGGCCGGCTAAGCCGATGGTGTGAACCGGCCGCCGGTGCCGTGTCTCGTCGCCGTACTCGACGGCGCGTCTGTTTGGATGGGGTCATGAGCACCGGACAACCGAGTTCCGGAACGCCGGCCACCGGCGCGCCCGGGCCAGATCCGTCCAGCCGGTGGGATTCGTCCGGCCGCATCGTGATCGACCACCTGACCAAGGTGTTCGGCAGCCAGCGGGCGGTGGACGATCTCAGCTTCACCGTGGAGCCCGGTTCGGTGACCGGGTTCCTCGGCCCGAACGGGGCGGGCAAGACCACCACGCTGCGGATGCTGCTCGGCCTGGTCCGGCCCACCGCGGGCACGGCCACGATCAACGGCGTGCACTACGAGGAGCTGCCCGCGCCGCTGCAGACGGTCGGCGCGGCGCTGGAGGCGGCGAGCTTCCACCCGGCGCACACCGGCCTGCAGCACCTGCGGATCTACTGCGCCGCGGCCGGGCTGCCGGACCGGCGGGCCGACGAGCTGTTGCACCTGGTCGGCCTGGGCGATGCCGCGAAGAAGAAGACCAAGGGCTATTCGATGGGTATGCGCCAGCGGCTCGGGCTGGCCGGCACGCTGCTCGGCGACCCGCGGGTGCTGATCCTGGACGAGCCGGCCAACGGGCTCGACCCGGAGGGCATCCGCTGGCTGCGCGGCTTCTTCCGGCACCTGGCCGGCGAGGGCCGCACCGTCCTGGTGTCCAGCCACCAGCTGGCCGAGGTACAGGAGTTCGCCGACCGGGCGGTCATCCTCAACCGGGGCAGGCTGGTCCGGGCCGGCACCATGGCCGAGCTGTCGGCCGGCACCACCACCGCGGTGGTTCGCGGGCCGGACCTGGATCCGCTGCGGCAGGCGTTGGAGCGGGCCGGATTGGCCGGCAGCACCGAAGCGGACGGCTCACTGCGGGTACGCAGCGACGACCTGAAGCTGATCGGCCATCTGGCCTTCGTCAACGGAGTGGAGCTGCACGAGTTGCGGGTGGAGGAGTTCGACCTGGAGCGGCTGTTCTTCAGCCTGACCGAAGGCGAGCATCAGGGCGCCGCGTTACCCGGCCAGCAGTCGGTGCCGGGCGGGACGGGTTCGGTGGTCCGCTGATGTGGAACCTGATCCGGTCCGAGATCCGCAAGACCCGCAGCACCCAGGTGTGGCTGTGGATGATCCTGCCCGCGGTGGCGCTGACCGCGCTGTCCACCATCGGGCAGACCTACGACTCGGTGCACAACCACGAGCTCACCGGCGAGCCGATCCGGTACTACGACATCTTCACCACCTCCACCGGCGGCAGCGTGGCGTTGCTGGTGCTGGGCATCCTCGGCCTGACCACCGAGTTCCGGCACAAGACCATCACGCCGACCCTGCTGGCCATTCCGAAGCGCTGGACGCTGCTGGGCGGCAAGGCCATCTCGTACGTGCTGTTCTCGCTGTTCTATGCGGTGGTCTGCCTGGCGGTGAACTTCGCCATCGCGATCATCTGGCTGCAGGCCAAGAGCATTCCGGTCTCGTTCGGGCACGGCGTGCCGGGCGGCATCATCAAGGCGTTCCTCGCGCTGGTGCTCACCGCGGTGTTCGGGCTGGGCCTGGGGGCGCTGGTCCGCAACCAGGCGGCGGCCATGGTGATCGGCATCTTCTACTTCGCGATCATCAACGGCCTGCTCAGCGCGATTCCGTGGGTCCGGCACTGGATCTACCCGTGGACGCCGGGCGGTGCGGTGGACGCGTTCGTCTCCAGCGGCCGGCACCCGAACAACCTGCCGGACGACGTGCACCTGCTGACGCCGCTGGCCGGTGGCCTGCTGTTCTTCGCCTGGACGCTGGCGCTGCTGGCCGCCGGCGGCTATTTCAGCCTGAACCGGGACATCAGCTGACCCTGCCGGGCCGGTCAC
>DASUAC010000297.1:0-2513 GCA_035763985.1 Jatrophihabitans sp.
CGGGTCCCCCGTGCAGCTCTCGGCCTGGCCCAGCACGGCGAACTCCACACCTGCGGTGTGCAGCAGTTCGGCGAACGCGACGGTGACCTTCTTGGACCGGTCCTCCAGCGCACCGGCGCAGCCGACCCAGAACAGGTACTCGAGATCCGACGGAATCTGGGTACCGGGCGAGATCCGGCTTACTCCGAAAGGCAGTTCGTTGATCCAGTCCTCGCGCTGCCGGTCCGGCAACCCCCACGGATTGCCCTTGTTCTCCAGGTTGCGCAGCATGGTGCCGGCCTCGGACGGGAACGCCGACTCGATCAGCACCTGGTACCGGCGCATGTCGACGATGTGGTCGATGTGCTCGATGTCCACCGGGCACTGCTCGACGCAGGCGCCGCAGGTGGTGCACGACCAGAGCACGTCCGGGTCGATCACGCCGTAGGAGGCGGCATCGCCGACCAGCGGCCGGCTGGCCTGTTCCAGGTTCGAGCCGACCACCCGCGGGTAGCCGGCCTCCGGCACGACGTGGCCGTGCTCGCCGCCCTCGGCGGCCGGGGTGGCGAAGTTCGGCACCGCGTCGCCCGGCACCGACTTCCCGTCGATCAGGTACGGGGCCTTGGCGAACAGGTGGTCCCGCAGGTCCATGATCACCAGCTTCGGCGACAGCGGCTTGCCGGTGTGCCAGGCCGGGCACTGGGACTGGCAGCGGCCGCACTCGGTGCAGGTGACGAAGTCCAGGTAGCCCTTCCAGGTGAAGTCCTCGATCTTGCCGCGGCCGAACACGGTGTCCTCGGAGAGGTTCTCCACGTCCATGAAGTCGATCGGCTGACCGGCCGCGTCGGTGGCCGGCAGCAGCGGGCCGAGCGCCTTGGGCAGCCGCTTGAAGTACACGTTGATCGGCGCGGTGGCGATGTGCAGGTGCTTGGAGTAGGTGACGATCACCAGGAAGGCCAGCACCACGGCGACCTGGGCCAGCAGGAAGAAGGTGGCCAGGCCCTCGTTGTAGGCACCCGGGCCCAGCGCCTTGGCCACCAGGTACGAGGCGAACGTCCACTTGGAGTGGTCGTACGGGAACTGGCCGGCGTTCCACTGCGCGCCGCGCAGCAGCAGCAGGGTGACGATGACCAGGGTGATCATGCCGAGGATCAGCCAGGCCGGCCCGGTGTGCGAGCCGTAGAACCGGGAGGCCCGTTGCTGGCGTTGTGGCGCGTTGCGCACCCGCAGCACGGTGAAGGTGGCCAGGCCGACCAGCACCGCGACCGCCATCAGGTCCTCGAGGAAGCCGAGGGCCGGCCAGGTGCCGATCAGCGGGATGTGGAAGTCCCGGTCGATCAGCAGCGCGCCGTAGGCCTCCAGGATCGTCAGGTTCAGGATGACGAAGCCCCAGAAGGTGAGGAAGTGCGCCAGGCCCGGCACCGTCCACTTCAGCAGCCGGCGCTGGCCCAGCACCTCGACCGCGTCGGTCTCCACCCGCGGGCCGGCCGGGCGTTCCCGGCCGGGTGCCGCCGTGCCGGAGCGGATCAGCCGGACCAGCCACCACACCCGCCGTCCCGCGATGGCGAAGGTGATCACCGTCATGAGCACGGTGAGACTGATGCGCAGGGCCACAACAACCTCCAGCGTCCGGCCGGTCCCGGCAAGGATACGCATGGTTACCGACGAGTAACTCAGCCGGCGGGTACCGGCTGATACCCATCCTGCCGTGCCGCTCCGACGTTTCTGTGGGCGGTCCGGCTCCGGTAGCGAGTTCGATTGGCCGAGTACCCGATACCGCCAGTACCGTATATCGCATGACACCTGCCCGACTGTCCGGCGACCCGATGGCAGCGGGGCTCGCCGTGCTGAACCGGCTGGCCGGGGCCCGGGCGCTGGACCGGCTCCGGTTGCGCAAACCGGTCGAGCGCGGCGTGTACCAGGCCACCCGTACCGGCTTTCGTACCGCCGGCGCGGCCAGCCGGACGTTCGCGGCGGCCCGCCGCCAACTGGCGCCGGTCCGGTTGCCGTCGGCCGGCCGGCGCAGCCTGTTCGACCTGACCCCGACCGACGAGCAGCGGATGATCTCCCAAGCCGCCCGGGAGTTCGCCGCCGAGCAACTCCGGCCGGCCGCCGCGGCCGCCGATGCCGACTGCCGGCCACCGGACGGGCTGCGCCGCCGGGCGGCCGAGGAACTCGGCGTGGCGTTGATCGGCATCCCGGAATCGCTGGGCGGCGCCGGCAGCGAACGCTCGGCGGTGACCGGCGCGCTGATCGCCGAGGCGCTGGCGCACGGCGACCTGGGGCTGGCGGTGGCGGTACTGGCCCCGGCCGCGGTGAGCACCGCGCTGGTGCTCTGGGGGGACGAGCGGCAGCAGGCGGCGTACCTGCCGCCGTTCACCGAGGCCAACCCGCCGGGCGCGGCGCTGGCCGTCTTGGAACCGCAGCCCTTGTTCGACCCGTTCCGGCTCACCACCCGCGCGGAGCCGGTCGCCGGTGGTTACCTGCTGACCGGGGTCAAGGCGCTGGTGCCCGGTGCCGCCACCGCCGAGCTG
>DASUAC010000298.1:0-14881 GCA_035763985.1 Jatrophihabitans sp.
GGCGAACTGCTGTCTGGTGTCCGATACGACCGGTCCGGGGTACGCACCTCATCCATCGTGATGCGGTCGAAGTCGGGCACCATCCGGATGGTCGACTCGCTGCATCAGCTGTCCAAGCTGCGTGCCTACGCCTCGGTCGACTTCGACCGGAATTAACCCTTAGCGGAAAGGGAATCGACGATGCTGTGCGTCACCATGAACGACATTCCGGGCTGGGAGATCCAGCGGGTGTGCGGCGAGGTCTTCGGGGTGACCGTCCGCTCCCGCAACGCCTTCTCCCAGATCGGCGCCGGCTTCAAGTCGATGGTCGGCGGCGAGTTGGGCGGCATGACCAAGAACGTCATCAACAGCCGGAACGAGGCGATGACCCGGTTGTTCGCCGAGGCGCAGGCCCGCGGCGGCAACGCGTTGGTGGCGATGCGGTTCGACACCACCGAACTGGGCAACAACTGGACCGAGATCTGCGCCTACGCGACCGCGGTGGTGGCCGTCCCGGTGACCGAGGCGGCCCGGCAGACCGCGATCCAGCTCGGCTACGGCCAGCCGGGCGCCGCGCAACCGGCGCAGCAGGCCTGGTCGGGTCAGCCCGGCGGCTCGCAGTGGGGCCAGGCCGGCGGTTCGGCCCCGCACGGCGTTCCGGGGCAGGGCGTTCCGGGGCAGGGCGTTCCGGGGCAGGGTGTTCCGGGGCAGGGTGTTCCGGCGCAGGGTGTTCCGGCGCACGGCGCCCAGGGACACGGCGTTCCGGCGCACGGGGTGTCCGGCCACGACCAGCAGGCCGGCCAGCCGTGGGCGCAACCGGCCGAGCAGCAGCCGTGGGCGCAGCCGACGCAACAGTGGCCGGCAGGCGAGCAGCAATGGTCGCAACCGACGGAGCAGTGGTCGCAACCGACCATCGAGCAGCCGTCGAACCAGCAGCCGGGTCAGCAGCCGCCCGGTCAGCAGCCGACGACCGAGCAGCCGCCATCCCAGGGCTGACTCCCGCCAGCTGACGCCCGCGAGCTGACTCCCCGGCACCGCGGCCGGCGTTATTCCGGCCACGTGCCGGCTCCGCCGCCTGCCCTTCCTGGCTAGGCTCGAACGGGCGGCTGGCGCACGCCGGATCGCCGTCGCACCAGTGCACACCGGACCTTTCGACAGGAGCGAGTCGCACGACATGGCCGAACAAGCAGCGCAGGACTACCGGATCGAGAAGGACTCGATGGGCGAGGTCCGGGTGCCGGCAGCCGCCAAGTGGCGGGCGCAGACCCAGCGGGCGGTGGAGAACTTCCCGATCTCCGGGCAGCCGATCGAACGCGAGCTGATCGCCGGGTTGGCCCTGATCAAGGGCGCCGGCGCCCGGATCCGGGCCAAGCGGGGGCTGCTGGACCAGGCGAAGGCGGCGGCCATCGCGGCGGCGGCCGGTGAGGTGGCCCGCGGTGACTGGGACGCCGAGTTCCCGATCGACGTGTTCCAGACCGGATCCGGCACCTCGTCCAACATGAACGCCAACGAGGTGCTGGCCAGCCTGGCGGCCGAGCGGCTCGGTGGCAGCGTTCACCCGAACGACGACGTCAACGACCCGCTGTCCTCCAACGACCAGTTCCCGTCGGCGATCCACGTCGCGGCCACCAAGGCGGTGGTGACCGACCTGATCCCGGCGCTGCAGCACCTGGCCGACGCGCTGCAGGCCAAATCGGCCGACTTCGCCGAGGTGGTCAAGTCCGGCCGGACCCACCTGATGGATGCCACCCCGGTCACCCTCGGCCAGGAATTTGCCGGTTACGCAAGCCAGATCCGCTACGGCGTGGAGCGGGTGCAGGCAACGCTTCCCCGGGTCGCCGAGCTGCCGCTGGGCGGTACCGCGGTCGGCACCGGGATCAACGCGCCGGCCGGCTTCGCGGCCGAAGTGATCGCGCTGATCGCCGAGGAGACCGGCCTGCCGCTGACCGAGGCCCGGGACCACTTCGAGGCGCAGGGCGCCCGGGACGGCCTGGTCGAACTGTCCGGCGCGCTGCGCACGGTCGCGGTCAGCCTGAACAAGATCAGCAACGACATCCGGTGGATGGGTTCGGGGCCGCGTACCGGGCTCACCGAACTCTTCCTGCCGGACCTGCAGCCGGGCAGTTCCATCATGCCGGGCAAGGTGAATCCGGTGCTGTGCGAGGCGGTATGCCAGGTCGTCGCACAGGTGGTCGGCAACGACGCGGCGGTGGCCTTCGCCGGCGCGGCGGGCAACTTCGAGCTGAACGTGATGCTGCCGGTGGTGGCCCGCAACGTGCTGGAGTCGATCCGGCTGATCGCCAATGTCAGCCGGGTGTTCGCCGATCGGTGCGTGGCCGGCATCGTGGCCAACACCGAACGCTGCCTGGAGTACGCGGAGTCCTCGCCGTCCATCGTGACCCCGCTGAACCACTACGTCGGCTACGACGAGGCGGCCAAGATCGCCAAGCAGGCGCTGGCCGAACGCAAGACCATCCGGCAGGTGGTGATCGAACGCGGCCACGTCGAATCCGGCGCTATCACCGAGGCAAAGCTGGACGAGGTGCTGGACGTGCTGTCGATGACCAAGCCCGCGTCCTGACGGCGGCTGACGATGAAGGTGCTGGACGGGATCCAGCCCAAGCTGGCCCGCTGGCTGCTGAAGCAGCCGATGTTCCTGGTGGCCACCGCGCCGCTGGCAGCCGACGGTCATGTCAACGTCTCGCCGAAGGGCATGGCCGGCACCTTCGCGGTGCTCGACCGTTACCGGGTCGGCTACCTGGACTACTTCGGCTCCGGTGCCGAGACCATCGCGCACCTGCGCGAGAACGGCCGGATCACCCTGATGTTCGCGGCCTTCTCCGGCCGGCCGACGATCGTCCGGCTGTACGGCCAGGGCCGGGTGGTGCTGGCCGACGATCCGGAATTCGCCGAGTTGCGCGACAGATTCAGCAAGGAACGCGCCGTCGGCCAGCGCTCGATAATCCTGGTGGAGATCGACCGGGTGGCCGAGTCCTGCGGGTACGCGGTGCCGCTGATGGATTATGTAGCCGACCGTGAGGTGCTGGATCTGCACCAATTGAAGAAGGGTCCGCGGGAGTACCAGGGACGCGGCCACATCAAGAACCCGGTCTCCATCGACGGCCTGCCCGCATTGGCCGACCCCGCCGGCGACCGCGAGGGCACCCCGGCCTGACCACACCGCGGCCTGATTGCATCCAGGCCTGGCTGCACCCCGGCCTGAATACACGGCGGGCTGGCTGCAGTCGTCCGTGCGTGAGACGTACTGCTTGGCCGCCCTATCGGCAGCTTTCTTGCATATCCGAGAAAAAACGGGTGTGACCGCACAGACAACCGCAACCCGGCACTACTCGGTGAAACCGGTTGACTACCATCCGCTGTTAGGTTTATGTTAACCGGGCGTGAAGCCGATGACGAGGCGCTGACCGCGCCGGAGGCACCGCAGCCGGGCAACACTGCTCGGGCGCGGCCAGCCTGCGGCTGTACCAAGCCAGCCGGCCGGGCAGGCACCGCTCGTCCCCTCGGTCTGCCCGGTCGGCTCTTGATCGCTCCAGCGATTGTAGAAAGGAAGTGCCGTGCCTACCGACGCAAGCATCCTGAGCCCGCTCGACGAGTCATCGGCCACCTGCGCTGACTTTCACTACGTCGTCGAACTGGCGAACGGCCCGGACGCCGACGACCTGTGGATCGCCCTGCACACGGAGCACGTTCCGGCCGGCTGTCAGGTCTGGTTCCGGCTGGACGGCAACCTCACCATCGCCGTCCCACCGAGCACCGTGATCCAGGACAACTTCATGGTGGGTGCCATGGTGTACCGGGTGCCGCCGAACTACACCTGCACGATCAGGGTGTTCCTGCGGCTCAACGGCCAGCAACTGCCGCCCGATGCCCGGATGGACCTGGTCGCCTACGTGGTGCCGCCCGACGGCGAAGCATTGGGCCTGCCGCGGCGGCGCACGCTGCTCGGCTCGGTCACCCTGCGTCCGTAACCGGATCCGGCCGGGCGGTTGTCACGATCGGCAACCTGACCAGCCGGCGCCGAGCCCGATCTCCCTTGTTGCTGCAGGCTAAAGCCCGACGTCCTCCAGCATCTCGGTGACCAGGGCCGCGATCGGCGAGCGCTCGGAACGGGTCAGCGTGACGTGCGCGAACAGCGGGTGCCCGCGCAGCGCCTCGATCACCGCGGCCACCCCGTCGTGCCGGCCGACCCGCAGGTTGTCCCGCTGCGCCACGTCGTGGGTCAGCACCACCCGGGAACCCTGGCCGATCCGGGACAGCACGGTCAGCAGCACGTTGCGTTCCAGCGACTGCGCCTCGTCCACGATCACGAACGAATCGTGCAGCGACCGGCCGCGGATGTGGGTCAGCGGCAGCACCTCGACCATGCCTCGATCGAGCACCTCGTCCAGCACGTCCTTGCTGACCAGCGCACCCAGCGTGTCGAAGACCGCCTGGGCCCACGGCGCCATCTTCTCGTTCTCGGTGCCCGGCAGGTAGCCGAGTTCCTGACCACCCACCGCGTACAGCGGGCGGAACACCACCACCCGCTTGTGCGCCCGGCGTTCCATCACCGCCTCCAGCCCGGCGCACAGCGCCAGCGCCGACTTCCCGGTGCCGGCCCGGCCGCCGAGCGAGACGATGCCAACCTCCGGATCCAGCAGCAGATCCAGCGCCACCCGCTGCTCGGCGGACCGGCCGCGCAGCCCGAATGCCTCGCGGTCGCCGCGTACCAGCTTCAGCTCCTTGTCCGGGGTCACCCGGGCCAGTGCCGAGCCACGAATCGAGTGCAGCACCAGGCCGGTGTGGCAGGGCAACGCCGCCAGCGGAAGCAGTTCGTCGGTCTCGGTGATGTCGATCCGGTCGTCGGAATAAAGCGAATCCACCATCTCGGTGGACACCGAAAGCTCGGTCATGCCGGTCCAGCCGGAGTCCATCACCGCCGGGTGCACCTGGTACTCGTCGGCGGCCAGGCCGACCGCGGCAGCCTTCACCCGCAGCGGCATGTCCTTGCTGACCAGGGTGACCGGCCGGCCCTCGTTGGCCAGGTTCAAGGCCACCGCCAGGATCCGCGAGTCGTTGCTCTCGACCCGGAAACCGGCCGGCAGCGAGGACAGGTCGGAGTGGTTGAGCTCGACGTGCAGGCTGCCACCGTCGCCCACCGGCACCGGCTGGTCCAGCCGGCCGTGCTTGATCCGCAGATCGTCCAGCAGCCGCAGGGTTTGCCGGGCGAACCAGCCGAGTTCCGGATGGTGTCGCTTGCCCTCCAGTTCGCCGATCACCACCAGCGGCAGTACGACGTCGGAGTCACCGAACCTGGCCAGTGCGCCGGGATCGGACAGCAGGACCGAGGTGTCCAGCACGATGGTTTTGCGGTGACCCTGGGTGGCCTCGCCCGGTTGCCCGGTCGTGGCGGCTCGGTCGTTGCCGGTTGGAGAAGGGCTCACAGGACGCTCCTGGGCGCTGGCAGGACGGCGTTGTTTTCACGCCGCCTGGTAGGCATGGCATCCGCACCTACCATGGCTGAGGGCTCCGGACGTCCCCGGCTGGCGAGGGACGATGCCGGCCCCCCGCTGGTTTCACCCACCGTTCGGGACCTCCCGACAACCAGTATGGCTGGTCGTCTGGCCCGAACGGTACGTGTTTGCCGAAGTTGCCGCCGTACCGCCACGCCGAGGTTTCCCGCTCCTTAACCTCCGAACCCGGGAATTCCGCAGTTGCTATTCCTCGCCGGAGAACCGGCCCCAGGCCGATTGCCGGGTCATCTGCAGCGCGGCGCCGATCCGGGACCAGGTGACGCCCCGCTCCCGGGCCCGCTGCACCCACTGACGCAGGTTCGCCTCGACCTGGTCGGCGACCTGGGCCACCCGCGGCAGATGATCGAGCAATTCCTGATCGGTCATCGACTCCCAGCCGGGCAGTCGCGGCTGGTTGCCGCCGGCCGCCTTGTCCTCGGCCAGGATGGTGTCGCAGAGCGCCACGCAGCCGTCGCAGATGTAGACGCCCGGCCCCGCGATGATCTTGTTGACCGCCGCCTCGGCCCGGGCACAGAACGAGCAGCGGATCGGCACCTCGGTCGCGATCATCGGATCCCTTTGTAAGGACGTTCCTGACATCTGTCAGGACGGACCTTACAACGTCAAGAGGAGCCTGACAAGCTCGCTCGTGGGCTCCGGTGCGGGTCGACGGGATATGTCCCGATGACCCGCCGCCGTGGTCACCCACCGTGCACGAACGGTGACTAGATTGCGTCTTGTTTGTTGGTTGTAAAGGAGTTCATACTGAGAACGCAACAGCGAGTGGGAATCGGGGGAAACCCGCTCAGCAGATCCGGCCAGCTTTGGGGGAAGCGAACCGGGTCACCCGCAAGATCAGCAACACGGGGTCGAGGCGAGATGCCACGCCGCCGCCGGTTCGGGGGTTCCGGCGCACGGTACGGCATCTCGCCTCATCCGTTTCTGCGGTCTGTATCTGGGCTGCCGGGTCACCGATCCGAGTCCGGATCCGCCGGCGCGCGGTCGAACACCAGCCAGTAGATCGCCAGCGCGAAGCAGATCACGCTGAACAGCAGCGAGGGCCGGTCCCCGGTGAGGAACCGGATGCCGAACGCGCAGCCGGCCACCAGCGCGAAGCCGCCCACCAGCCAGCGAAAGCCCGGCGGCTGATCCCGGAACATCAGTCCTCCCAGCACATCAGCGCGTCCGGCGGCCTGGACGGGACCGGCGGCCTCGGCGCGTCCGGCGGCCTCGGCGGGACCGGGGACATCGGCGGGGCCGGCGGGGCCGGGGACATCGGCGGAGCCGACCGCATCAGCGGGATCCCAACGCGGCCAGCAGGTCGGCGGTCGAGGTGACCGGCCGATCGCAGACGAAGCCACGGCAGACGTAGGCGGCTGGCTGATCGGCCACCAGTGGCCGATCAGCCAGCAACGGCACGCCCGGTGCGTCCGGGTCACCGGCCACCAGCACCAGCCCCGGCGACAGGCTCTGCCGGGCCACCTCGGCCAACGCGGCCGCCGGCTCGCCGGTGCCGACCACCGCCACCTGCAGCGGTCCGGCCAGCGCCGCCTCGGCACAGGCCAGCGCCCAGCCGGCGAACCGCGGCTCGCGTACCGCAAGCTCGCCCGAGCCGGCCAGCGCCCGGTCGGCCGCCTCCCGGAACTCCGGCCTGCCGGTCAGCGCCGCGTAGCCGATCAGCGCACCGATCAGCGCCGACTGACCGGACGGTGCCGCGTTGTCGGAGCTGTCCCGGGGCCGGCTGAACAGCTGTTCGGCATCGTCGGCGGTGTCGAAGAATCCCCCGTCCGGTGCGGTGAAATGTGCCAGCGCCACGGCCAGCAGCTCACCGGCCCAGGCCAGCCAGCGCGGCTCGCCGGTGGCCTGGTGCAGCGCGAGCAGGCCCTCGGCCAGGTCGCCGTAGTCCTCGGCCACCGCCACCGCCGCGCCCACCGTGCCGTCCTTGCTGGACCGGCGTAACCGGCCGTCCACCCAGTGCAACCGGTGCAGCAGTTCGGCGCAGCGTTCGGCCGCGGCCAGATAGCGCGGTTCGCCTAGCAGCGCGCCGGCCTCGGCCAATCCGGCGATGGCCAAGCCGTTCCAGGCGGTGATCACCTTGCTGTCCCGCGCCGGTTGCGGGCGGCGGCTGCGCTCGTCGGCCAGCCGGGCCCGAATCTGCTGCCACCACTGCGGATCCTCCGGATCGGTACGCAACTGCAGGGTGGACGCGCCGAGCTCGAACGTGCCGGGCCCGGTCACCGACAGCAGTTCCGCCGCGCGGGCCGCGTCCTGGTCGCCGAGCACGGCAGCGAGCTGGTCCGGGGTCCAGGAGTAGGTCAGCCCCTCCACGCCCTGGGTGTCGGCGTCCAGCGCGGAGGCGAAGCCGCCCCCCGGCGTACCCAGGTCGCGGATCAGGAACTCCGCGGTCTCCCGGGCGACCCGCTCGGCCAGCGGCGACCGGCTGGCCCGCCACAGGTGCAGATACACCCGCAACAACTGGGCATTGTCATAAAGCATCTTCTCGAAATGCGGCACCACCCACTCGGCGTCCACCGAGTACCGGGCGAAACCGCCGGCCAGTTGGTCGTACATGCCGCCTCGAGCCATCGCCTCGCAGGTGCCGATCACCATCTGCAACGCAGGCTGCGAGCCGGTCCGGCCGTGATGGCGGAGCAGGAACTCCAGCACCATCGACGGCGGAAACTTCGGGGCGCCTCCGAAGCCGCCGTTGGCTGCGTCGTAGCCCTGCTGCAGCCGAGCCACCGCGACATCCAGCTCGGCCGGCCCGAGCGGCTGCTCGGCGGCCGGCCGGCCCAGCACGCTCTGCAGCGCCTCGACCACCCGCTCCCCCGCCCCGGCCAGTTCCGCCCGCCGGTGCTGCCAGCCGTCGGTGACCGCGGCCAGCAACCGCAGGAACTGCGGCTTGGGGAAGTAGGTTCCGCAGAAGAACGGTTCACCGGCCGGGGTGAGCAGGCAGGTCATCGGCCAGCCGCCGTGCCCGGTCATGGCGGTGGTCGCCGCCATGTAGACCGCGTCGATGTCCGGCCGCTCCTCCCGGTCGACCTTGATCGCGACGAATTCCCGGTTGAGCACGGCCGCCACCTCCGGGTCGGCGAACGACTCGTGCGCCATGACGTGGCACCAGTGGCAGGCGGCGTAACCCACCGACAGCAGCACCGGCACGTCCCGCCGCTTGGCCTCGGCGAACGCCTCGTCACACCATTCCCACCAGTCCACCGGGTTGTCGGCGTGCTGCAGCAGGTACGGACTGGTCGCCGCGGCCAATCGGTTCGTCATACCGTCCAGACTTCCACTCCCACCGCTCGGCCGCCGCGCCGGTGGGGATGCGTTGTGGAAAGGCTCCTCGCCAGCTGGCCTACTTCGTCGGCAGCAGGCCGCGCAGCCGGGCTGCCTCCTCGAGGTCAGCACGGAACCGGTCGAGCGTCGCGAGGGTGTACATGCCGTCGATCTGCTTCGTCTCGGCCAGCTCGTAGATGCGAGTCAGGTCAGCCATTCGGCTCTTCCAGCCGATACCGTCGACAACGGCCATGATGTACTGCCGTGGCTGGCGGACGTCCGCCATCGCCTTGATCTCGTCGTAGGCGGCAGTCAACTTGGAGCCGGTCGAATCGAACACCTTCGCGGCGACAGCGATGTCGGCGTTCTGGCCGGACGGCATGACGAGATCACACGGACCGGTCTGCCCGTTGCGGCCGACGAAGCGCGTCCGAAGCTCGTAAGACAGCCCGAGGCCTTTCGCGATGGCCTCGATGCTGTCCTCAAGATCGCGGCCGGCCTGCCCGGCCCGTACGGCGGTTACCCGGGATCCGGCCCGGGCGACCAGAATGTCTCCGAAACTGAACTGGCCGCGCAAGTGCGCGTTGAGCTG
Source organism: Jatrophihabitans sp. (assembly GCA_035763985.1). GTDB lineage: Bacteria > Actinomycetota > Actinomycetes > Mycobacteriales > Jatrophihabitantaceae > Jatrophihabitans_A. The sequence continues at coordinate 9,361 of DASUAC010000298.1, forward strand.
CCGGACGAGGTCGTACTCATCATCGAGCCACGCGATCAGGTCTGTCGCCTGAGTCCTGGCGAGAGTCGAGTACCCGGACGTGTCGAACGCGCTCTTGAGCGCGTTCTTCAGCTTCTCGATTCCGACGCCGACGGCGAGACCCAGAACATCCGCATTGCGGTGATGTTCGGTCGCCCATCGTGCCAGGCTGTCCCGGTCGATGGTGGGCAACTCGGCAAGGCTCGCGGCGGCGGACCTGATCGTTTCGGACGCCTCGGTCGGCTGCATCGGGTCGACATGGGGGTCAGCCGACCCAGGGACGCGACATACTCCTCGAGTGTCGGCAGCTCCATCAGCGTCCGATGAAGATGTACTCGTCGACGTTTCGGCGTTCAGCCGCGCGGTGCGTACCGAAGTGGTACCGGTGGTCGATGCGGCGGATTTCGACCTTCGCTTTGACCTCACCCAACAGCATCTCGATGACATCCGCCTTCGGCAAGGCGTTCGAGCTGTAGGAGAGGACGATGGTGCTCTCGTGGAATTGTTTGAACGTGTTCCGGAGCGCCTCGACGATCCGGTTCTTGTACGCGAACGGCGTGAACTTCTTTGCGATCTTCTTCGTGACGGTGTCTTCCATGATCGTCTGGCCTCGCCAGTAGCACGACAAGCCCTCGAGGAAGTGGTACCGCTTGATGTAATCGGCGTCGTCGGTCGGTGGCGCGTACGGCGGATCGAGGTAGACGACGTCGTAGCCGGCCGGGTCGATCTCGGCGATGTCGGCGTTTATGGCTCGGTTGCGCCGTCCATTGTTGAACACGACGGCGTTGTACTCAGCGACTCGCTCCCGGAAGTGCTGCCGGATCGGGATGTGCAGGTCGCGGCGCCCGTCGTCGTAGCGACTGCCGGTGAACGTGAACACGCCGCGGGGCTGTTTGCGGGCGGCGGACAGGACGAGCGCGGCAATGGCGAGCGCGCGCTTGTGCCCGGTCATCCGGTCGATGTGGGACCAGGCCGAGTCGAGGAACCGCAGGTCATCTTCGTCGAAGAAGACGCCGGCATAGGTGTCGCGGATGAACGTGTGCTCCCGGTCGGCTGGTCGGCCGCAGATGCGGTCGATGTCGCCCTTGGTCAACCGGGTTGCGTGATTGACGACGGTCGCCCGGGTGATGGCCGTCGGGAACTGTAGGAAATCGTTGCTGGTGACCTGATAGCCCTGGGCCTTGAGCAGGTAGGAGACGACACCGGAGCCGCTGAACGCGTCGAGCGCGGTCCGGCCGCCGACCTCGGCGAAGACGGCGGCAAGGTGCGGCAACAGCTTGTACTTGGACCCCATGTACCGAAGTCGTGGGAACTGGCTGGCCCGGGCGAGAGCAGGCAGGAGGTCAAAGCCCGTGGTGGTCACGGGGACCGCCGTCATGCTGATCTCCTCACGGGCTGAACATTATCTGAGGCCGAACCGTGCCGCCGGTCCGCCGCTCCGGCAGCGCAGCATGGCATTCGGGATCCGACGGCCTCGCGACCTGCTGCCCCGGGCGGGCCGCACGCAACTGTCGGACCCGGTCGCTAGCTTGACGCCATGACGAACAGCGAGACCCCGTGGGAACCGCCGCTGGCCGGCACCGAGGCCGAGCACCTGACCGGTGCGCTGGACCGGTTGCGCGCCACGTTCCGGTGGAAGGCCGACGACCTGGACGCGTCCGGGCTGCAGGTGCGTGTCGGCGCGTCCGAGCTGACCCTCGGCGGCCTGCTCAAGCATCTGGCCCTGGTCGAGGAGAGCTGCTTCGGTCGCAAGCTCAGCGGCGTCAAGCCCGGCGCGCCCTGGGACTCGGTCGACTGGGCGGCGGACCCGGACTGGGAGTTCCACTCGGCCGCCCGGGACAGCCCGGCCGAGCTCTACGCGCTGTGGGACGACGCGGTCGAGCGATCCCGGGCCAGGCTTGCTGCCGCATTGGCCGACGGCGGGCTCGACCAGCTGGTGCACCTCGCCACCGAGGACGGCGAGCACGCCAGCCTGCGCCGCTTGGTGTGCGACCTGATCGAGGAGTACGGGCGGCACACCGGGCAGGCCGATCTGCTCCGTGAGGCGGTGGACGGGCTGGTCGGCGAGGACCCGCCACCCGGCTGGCGACCACGCGCGAGCGGCGGTCGGTGACTTCCGGCTGACGGGCTGTGCTGCGACGATCGCTGCCATGCGCATCGTGATTGCAGGTGGCACCGGTACCGCGGGACGGGTCGTGGTCGAGCAGGCTGTCGCGCGCGGCCATCAGGCCGTCGCGCTGTCCCGGTCGGCGGCGACGCCGGCCGACCTGATCAGCGGCGCCGGGCTGGCCGAGGCACTGGCCGGCGCGGAGGCGGTGATCGACTGCAGCAACCTGGCCAGCCAGTCGCGGAACAAGGCGGAGCGGTTCTTCGTCACGGCCGCCAAGAACCTGGTGCATGCCGCGGCGGATGCCGGCGCCCGGCACTACGTGCTGCTGTCCATCGTCGGCATCGATAACGTGCCGATGGGCTACTACCACGCCAAGGTGGCCCAGGAGGCGGCGCTGATCGCCACCGCCACCGAGGCGCAACTGGGCTACACCATCGCCCGGACCACCCAGTTCCACGACTTCGCGGGGCAGTTGCTGAGCCGGCTGCGGAAGGGGCCGCTGGCACCGATCCCGCACCTGCGGATCCAGCCGGTCGAACTGGCCGAGGTCGCCCGCCGGCTGCTCGACTGCGCCGAGGGCGAGCCGGCCGGCCGGGTGCCGGATCTGGGCGGCCCACGGGAGGAGGACCTGCTGAACCTGGTCCGGCAGTGGCTGGCGCACACCGGCGAGCGAGTCCGGGTGATCACCGCGCCGCTGCCCGGACGGGTCGGCCGGGCGGTGCAGGCCGGCGGCTTGCTGGTCACCGACGGCGAGATCCGCGGCCGCACGTTCGCCGAATGGCTGGCCGATCAGCCGGGAAGCACTGCCCGCTGAAGAGCGGCTCGATACCGGCCGGCCGGATCGCCCCGGAGCCACATCCGGGCGGACGGATCAGCCGGCGGCGCTGCTCTGCCGGATCACCAGCTCGTAGTCCGGGAAGATCTCCTGCGGCTGCTCCGGCGCGCTGCCCTGCATCCGTTGCACCAGCAGCTCCATGGCGTACTCGGCCACCGCCCGCTTGTCCGGCGAGACACTGGTGAGCGGCGGGCTGGAGTAGCGGCACTCCGCGACGTCGTCGAAGCCGACCACCGCGACGTCCTCGGGCACCCGCCGGCCCCACTCGTGCAACGCCCGCAGCGCGCCGAAGGCCAGCAGGTCGTTGAAGCAGAACACCGCATCCAGCGCCGGGCGCCGTTGCAGCAGCTCCTGCATGGCCTGGTAGCCCGGTTCTCGATGGAAGAGCTCCACGTCGCCGTACAGGGCACGGTCCCGGCGCAGGCCGGCCGCCTTGATCGCCTGCTCGTACCCGCGCTGGCGCAGCGCCACCGTGCCGGTCGGCCGGCGGCTGGTGCCGATCGCCGCGATCGTCCGCCGGCCGGTGCCGAGCAGGTGGTTCACCGCATCCTGGGACGCCGCCACGCTGTCGATCGCCACGTGATCGACCCCGACGTGCACCAGCCGCTCACCGAGCAGCACGATCGGGTGGTTGCCGCGTAGCTTCTCCACGTCCTCGGCGGTCATCGACAGCGGGCTGGCGATGGTGCCGTCGGTCAGGTTGTCCCGGATCCCGCCGGCCACCAGCCGCTCGTGCCGGCGTTCGCCGCCGGTCCGGTCGATCAGCACGGTGAAGCCGCGCCGCTCGGCAGCGGCCACCACGTGTTCGGCCAGTTCGGCGAAGTAGGGCGTCAGCTCCGGCAGCGACAGCGCCACCAGCCCGCTGCGGCCGTTGCGCAACCGGCGCGCGGAGAAGTTCGGCCGGTAGCCGAGCTCGTCGATCACTGCCTGCACCCGGGACCGGGTGTCCGCGCTGACGAACGGGTAGTCGTTCACCACGTTCGACACGGTCTTGATCGAGACACCCGCGATCGAAGCCACGTCCTTGAGGCTGACCGGCATCGGAATGGTCCTCCTGGTGCGGTACCGACGCCCCGGGCAGATCCCGATACGGGGCGTTACCGCGACGTTAACACGACCAAACCCTGAATTTAGCTGTTTACAACGATGTCTTCAACGTTGTACAAACGAAACGTCCAGCCGTTTCTCCGAAAGGAGCCACGTGGCAGCCGCTCAGCTCGTCCTGCACCCCGACTTCGCGGTGGGCCCGGTGGACCGCCGGCTGTTCGGCTCCTTCGTCGAGCACATGGGCCGATGCGTGTACGAAGGCATCTTCGAGCCCGGCCATCCGGCCGCCGACGAGCACGGCTTCCGGCAGGACGTGCTGCGACTGGCCCGGGATCTCGGCATCACCGTGGTCCGCTACCCCGGCGGCAACTTCGTCTCCGGCTACCGCTGGGAGGACGGGGTCGGCCCGGTCAGCGAGCGGCCGACCCGGCTGGACCTGGCCTGGCGCTCGATCGAGCCCAACACCTTCGGCCTGCACGAGTTCATGGCCTGGTCCCGGCAGGCCGGCGTGGAGCCGATGCTGGCGGTGAACCTGGGCACCCGGGGCGTGCAGGAGGCGGCCGACCTGGTCGAGTACTGCAACCTGCCCGGCGGCACGCTGCTGTCCGACCGGCGGGCCAAGAACGGTGACACCGAGCCGTTCGGGGTCAAGCTCTGGTGCCTGGGCAACGAGATGGACGGCCCGTGGCAGATCGGGCACAAGAGCGCCGACGACTACGGCAAGCTCGCCGCCGAGACCGCCAAGGCGATGCGGCTGGTGGATCCGTCCATCGAACTGGTGGCCTGCGGCAGCTCGAACCGGCAGATGCCGACCTTCGCCGGCTGGGAAGCGACCGTGCTCGAGCACACCTATGAATACGTCGACGACATCTCGATGCATGCCTACTACGAAGAAACCGACAACCTCGCCGACTTCTTGGCCACCGGGGTGGACATGGATGGTTTCATCGACGACGTCATCGCCGCCGCCGACTATGTCAGGGCGAAGCTGCACAGCTCCAAGCAGCTGCGGATCTCCTTCGACGAATGGAATGTCTGGTACCAGCAGGCCTACCACCGGCAGCCCGAGCGCGGCTGGCAGTACGCCCCGTCGCTGATCGAGGACGACTTCTCGGTGGCCGACGCGGTCGCGGTCGGCTCGTACCTGATCTCGTTGATCAACCATGCCGACCGGGTCGGGGTGGCCTGCCAGGCCCAACTTGCCAACATCATCGCGCCGATCCGCACCCGAACCGGCGGTCCGGCCTGGCGGCAGCCGATCTATTACCCGTTCGCGCACGCGGCCCGGCTGGCCCGCGGCGTCGCGCTGCGGCTGCCGGTGGTCTCGCCCACCGTGCGTACCCCCAGCTACGGCGAGGTGCCGGCCATCAGCTGCGCGGCCACCTGGGACGAGCCGGCCGGCCGGGCCGCGCTGTTCCTGGTCAACCGGGATCCGGACCACGCGCACACCGTGCAGGTGGATCTGCGTGCGCTGCCGCCGGTCGGCATCGCCGAGCAGCAGTTGCTCGCCG
>DASUAC010000299.1:0-6546 GCA_035763985.1 Jatrophihabitans sp.
TACCTCACATGGTTAGCTAACCCGGCTCATCCAGCTAAACGGGGGGATTACTACGTGAAACGCTTCGTTCTGCCTGCGCTCGCGCTGCTGCTCGCGGCCGGCGTCGTCAGCACCACATCAGCCACCGCGGTCGCCGCCACCGTCCCGGCCGCTCCGCACCGCTCGTCGACGACCGATACCACGCCACCCGGCCCGGTCACGGCGCTCACCATGTCCGGCAACGCGTTGCGCACCATCTCGCTGAGGTGGACGAATCCGGCCGACGCCGACCTGGCGCACGTGATGATCCGGCGCGCGGTCGGCAGCCAGCCGCCGCTGTCGGCCTCGGACGGCACGGTGGTCGCGCTGCTCGGCAAGCGCACGACCACCTTCACCGACCGGCACCTGAGCCCCGGCACCACCTACAGCTACGCGGTGTACGCCTTCGACCGGTCACGCAACCAGAGCACGCCGGCCACCATCACCGCCCGCACGTTGACCACCGACGACCGCACCGGGATCAAGGGTGCCCTCACCGACCAGGCCGGCCACCCGATCTCCGGCGCCTGGGCCGAGGTACGGGTGGCCGGCAGCGGCGACTGGGCCGGCCAGGCGACCACCGCGGCCGACGGCAGCTACCGGGTGACCAACCTGCAGCCCGGCAGCTACACCGTCTGCTTCGAGGCGACGTCGCAGACCACCGGACCCTCGCCGACCGGCTACCTCAACGACTGCTACCGGCAACAGCCGTACGGCTACGGCGACACCGGCACCCCGGTGACCGTGGTCGCGGGCAAGATGACCGCCGGGATCACCGACTACCTGCCGGTGGCCGGCGCCATCGCCGGCCGGATCACCGACCCGTCCGGCGGCGGCATCGGCAATGTGGAGGTCTACGTCGCCAACCCGCAACCGCCGTACTACAACACCTATTCGGTGAACAGCGCGGCGGACGGCAGCTACACCCTCGCCGGACTGCCCGCCGGCAGCTACCAGATCTGCTTCGACGCCTACTCGGCCACCGGGCCGAACAGCGCCGGTTACCTCAGCGAGTGCTATGACAACCAGCCGCAGTACGGCGGCGGCGGGACGCCGATCCCGGTCAGCCTCGGGCAGACCACCGCAGGCATCGATGCCGTCCTCGACCTCGGCGGCGCGGTCACCGGTACCGTGACCGACCCCGCCGGCAACCCGGTGCAGGGCGTGTTCACCACCCTCATCCCGGATACCGGCAACTCGGGCAGCACCGACGAGCAGGGCCACTACACCATCACCGGGGCGGCGCCGGGCGTCTACACCGTGTGTTTCGACGGCACCTACGCCGGATGGGGCATCGCACCCTACGGCTACACCAGTGACTGCTTCGACGGCCGGGCGAGCTTCGAACTGAGCGCCGGCCAGACGGTGACCGGGCAGGACACCACGCTGCAACTCGCCGGCGCGATCGGCGGCTCGGTGTCCGGCACCGACGGGCCGCTGGCCGGCGTCTGGGTCAACGTGTTCGACAGCACCGGCGCCCAGGTCAACGGCACCAGCACCGACGAGAACGGCAACTGGCAGCTGCCGGGCTTCCGCCCGGGGCAGTACACCGTCTGCTACGACCCGACCTACACCAGCGGCGGCTACCGGCGCGGTTGCTACGACGGCCAGCCGGACGGCTACACCACCGGCACCCCGGTGACCGTGACCGGCGGCCAACTGACCACCGTCGATGACACCCTGCAGTTGGGCGCCGGCATCGCGGGCACGGTCACCGACAGCGCCGGTACGCCGTTGAGCGGCGTGCAGGTCAGCGCTCGTTCGGTCTCCGGCGGAACCGGCTGGTACTACGCCACCACCGGCTCCGACGGCAGCTACCGCATCGGCGGGGTCGACCCGGACAGCTACGCGGTCTGCTTCGACGCCTCCTACGCGCAGGGCCCGGCGGCCGGCGGCTACACCAGCGAGTGCTACGACAACCAGCCGACGCAGGAGACCGCCGACCCGGTCGTCGTCGGCGACAGCGGAACCGTCACGGTCGACGCGCAACTGGCCGCCGGCTCGGCTGTCACCGGCACGGTCACCGACCAGAACGGTGCCGCCGTACTCGGCGAGGCGGTGACGGCGACCTCGCTCAGCACCGGCCAGTCCTCCTACGCCAGCACCGGTATCGACGGCTCCTACCTGATACCGGGGCTGGCGGCCGGCGACTACACCGTCTGCTTCCAGTCCTACGCCAGTTCCATCACGCCGCCCACCGGGTACGTCGACCAGTGCTGGCAGGACCAGCAGGTCCCGTACGGCGGCACGCCGGTGCAGGTCGGCACCGCCAGCGTGACCAGCGGCATCGACGCCACGCTGCGGGTCGGCGGCGAGGTGATCGGCACGGTGACCGACGGCGGTGGCGCTGCGGTGCCCGATGTCTCGGTGACCGCGCAGGGCAGTGACGGCACCTGGTACGACGCGTACGGCTACACCGATTCCGCCGGCCACTACACCCTGCTCGGCCTGCCGGCGGTGCCGCTGGCGGTCTGCTTCCAGCCGCCGTACGGCTACGCGTCGCAGTGCTACCGGAACGCGCCGGACGCCGGCAGCGCCACTCCGGTGACGCCGACCTCGGGTGCCATCACCACCGGCATCGACGCGGTGCTGCAGCCGGCGAACTGAGCGCCGTTACGGCGGAATCGGCCACCGGTCAGCCGAGTGCACCGGTGGCCGTTCCGCCGCGCCGAGCGCCGAGGCATCCACCGGTCGCGGCAGGCATTTCCCGCAGGTTGGGACGGCTCGGCGCGTCCGGGGCTGAATTGTCAGAGCCGGCTGACACAGTGCGACGAACAGCTCAGATGGGTTGTCGGGTAGTTACCTGACCTGGTTAGCTAACCCGGCTCTTTCCACCAACGGGGGGTAATACATGAAACGCCTTCTTCTGCCTGCGCTCGCCCTGCTGATCTCGGCCGGCGGCGTCAGCGTCCTCAGCACCACACCGGCAGGCGCCGCCGCGCCCAGCTCGGCCTTGAGCCCGTCGCCCACCGCGGCGACGGCGAGCCAGTCGGCTGGGGCGGTCCAGCCCCTGACCGGCACCCAACCATCGGCCACCGCCGAGCCGACCAGCACCACCGGCCCGGCCAGCACAGGCCCGGATATCGCGCAACCAGCGGCCGGCGCCAAGCCGGCAGCCGCGGACACCACGCCGCCCGGCCCGGTGGCCGGCCTCGGCATGACCGGCAACACGATCAGCTCGGTCACCCTCGGCTGGGCCGATCCGACCGATGCCGACCTCGCGCACATAGTCATCCGGCGCGCTGCCGGCAGCACCGCACCGGCTGCCGATCAGGGCACCTTGGTGGCGACCCTGGGCGCCACCAAGATCAGCTACACCGACAAGGACCTGGCCAGTGCCACCGCCTACAGCTACGCGCTGTTCGCCGAGGACAAGTCCGGCAACCTGAGCAGTGCCGCCGCCGTCACCGCCTACACCGCAGCCACCGACGCACATACCGGGCTGAGTGGCACGCTGACCGACAGCGCCGGCAAAGGCATCGGCAACGTGCTGGTGCACGTCCGGCTGGGCTCCGGCGACGCGGCCGACACCATCACCAGCAGCACCGGCGCGTACTCGGTGACCAACCTGATGCCGGGCACCTACTACGTCTGCTACGAACCGAAGGCCAACGTCGGCGGCCCGTCAGTCTCCGGCTACCTGCCCGGTTGCTACCACCAGCAGTCGTACTACGGCGGCACTCCGGTCACCGTGACAGCCGGCGCGCTGACCTCGAAGGTGAACGACACGCTGGCACCGGCGGCCGCCATCACCGGCCGGATCACCGGCCCCGACGGTTTGCCGATCGCCGGGGTGGTGGTCACCACCACCATCTACAGCCCGTCCTACGCGTACCTGACCTCGACCACCAGCACCGACGGCGTCTACCTGTTCAAGAACCTGGCGCCGAACCAGTACTACAACTTCTGCTACGACACGAGCAAGGCGGTCGGCTCGTCGCCGGACGGCTACCTCGGCGGCTGCTACAGCAACTACACCAACCCGGCCGCGGGGCAGCTCACGACCTACAACGTCACCCTGAACGTCGGCGGCGTCATCACCGGCGTGGTGCGTGACCACAACGGCAACCCGGTCTCCGGAGCCAAGGTGTTCAACGGCAGCTACGGCGGGAACCCGGCCGTTACCGACACCAACGGCGGGTACCGGTTGGCCAAACTGCCGGCCGGCACGTACAGCCTGTGCGTGGACGGATCAGCAGCGCCGGTCACCGCGACCGGACCGTACGGCTACTTCAATGAGTGCGGGCACGTCAACGTGCCGGTGACCGTCCAGCTGAACCAGGTCGTAAGTCAGGATCTGACGGTCGACCAGAACGGCGCACTCGACGGTGTACTGAGCGAGTCGGACGGTTCGCCGGCCGCCCACACCCAGATCGACTTCTACTCCGCCAACGGATACGGCGCGGGCTACGGCCTGACCGACGCTGACGGCCACTGGCAGATGAACGAACCGGCTGGGCAGTACTACGTCTGTTACCTTCCCGACGACCCGATCGATGTGTGGACCTGCCACTCGGCGGCAACCTTCAACGGCTCCCAGCCGACGGGCGATCAGGTCACCGTCGCCGAGGGCGTGCTTACCCCGGTGAACGACACCCTGCTCGCCGGCGGCGTGGTCTCCGGCACGGTCACCGGTCCGGACGGGGCGCCGCTCGCGAACGCCCTGGTCCAGGTCGACTCCAGCAACTACGAGGATCACCAGGCGCTGACGGACAGTTCGGGGCACTACTCGGTGACCGGGCTGCCCGCCGGACAGTACGTCGACTGCGCCTCGGTGAACCAGGATCAGCACCAGCCGGGATCGCCCGGCTACACGGATCAGTGCTATGGCCGGACGGCGGCCGACCCATATCCCTTCGCGCTGACGATCAGCCCGGGACAACGGTTCACCATCGACCTGCAGATCGGGGTGGCCACCGAGATCGAGGGCCGGGTAACCGACTCCGCCGGCGATCCGGTCTCGGGCGTGACGGTGTACATCACCAACGAGGCGGGGGCCAGCGGCGGCCAGCTCGGCACCGACGGCAACGGCGAGTTCGACTTCTGGGCTCTGACGCCGGGGGACTACACGGTGTGTTATGACGCCTCGTACGCCTACCCGGCACCTGCTACCGGCTATCTGAACGGTTGCTGGCAGAACCAGCCGGCGGACGGCACCGCTGATCCGGTGCACGCGGTCGCCGGTCTGGCCAGCACCGTGAACCCGGTGCTGGCGGGCGCGGGTGGGGTGGCCGGCACCGTCACCGACAGCAGTGGCAACCCGGTCGGCGGCATCCCGGTCACGGTGGTGGGTTCGGACGGCACGGCGCTCGGGGGCATCTACACCGACTGGGACGGCAACTACCAGGTCACCGGGCTGCCGGTCACCGCGGTCGCGGTGTGCGTCGACGGGAGCTGGTACGGCTACCAGTCGGTCTGCTACGCCAACGCGCCGGACTACCGGTCGGCAACCACGGTGACCCTCGCCGCCGGCAGCCTGGTCTCCGGCATCGACATCCAGGTGACCGCCAGCGCGTCCCCACAGGTGGGCGTCAACCGGCCCGACCTGGCCCAACGGGTCAGCCGGACGGCCTAGCGGTCGGCCGTGGTTCTGCCCGGCGGGGGGCAGCCGACCTCGCCGGGCAGCCGGCCCGCGGCCGGGCAGCCGACCCGCGGCCGGGCAGCCGACCTCGCCGGGCAGCCGGCCTCGCCGGGCAGCCGGCCTCGCCGGCCCGCGGCCAGGCCTCGGCCGGTTTCCCTCAGCACTCGATGACGTTCACCGCCAGGCCGCCGCGCGAGGTCTCCTTGTACTTGACCTTCATGTCGGCGCCGGTCTCCCGCATGGTCTTGATCACCTTGTCCAGGCTGACGATGTGGCTGCCGTCGCCGCGCAAGGCGATCCGGGCGGCGTTGATCGCCTTCACCGCGGCCATCGCGTTGCGCTCGATGCACGGCACCTGAACCAGGCCGCCGATCGGGTCACAGGTCAGCCCGAGGTTGTGCTCCATGCCGATCTCGGCGGCGTTCTCGACCTGTTCCGGCCGGCCGCCGAGCACCTCGCACAGCGCCCCGGCAGCCATCGAGCAGGCCGAGCCGACTTCGCCCTGACAGCCCACCTCGGCACCGGAGATCGAGGCGTTCTCCTTGTACAGCAAGCCGATCGCGCCTGCGGTGAGCAGGAACCGGACCACTCCGGAATCGGACGCGCCGGGCACGAACCGGCGGTAGTAGTGCAGCACCGCCGGGATCACCCCGGCCGCGCCGTTGGTGGGCGCGGTGACGACCCGGCCGCCGGCGGCGTTCTCCTCGTTCACCGCCAGCGCGAACAGGCTCACCCAGTCGATCACCCGCAGCGGATCGGTGGAGAACGACTCGGCGGTCAGCGTCCGGAACAGCTCCGGCGCCCGGCGGCGGACCTTCAAGCCACCCGGCAGCGAGCCCTCGTTGCGGAAACCGGCCTCCACGCACTCCTGCATCACCCGCCAGATCTCCAGCAGGCCACCGCGGATCTCCTCCTCGGTACGCCAGGCCTTCTCGTTCTCCAGCATC
>DASUAC010000300.1:0-7175 GCA_035763985.1 Jatrophihabitans sp.
TCCCGGACGGCGGGAGTTTCCGGTAGGTTTGGGTTCGTGCACCTGCTGCTCACCAAGCGCCGGGCGGTTGACTTCTGCCGGCTGCACAGCAGCCTCTGTCCGAGGACCTGACCGGGCGGTGATCTGCACCACTCCGGCTAGCGGCGCTTGCGCGCGGCAGCCGAGCACCCCTAGACAATCCACTGTGTAACGCCAACTCACCAACGAGGAGCTGTCGCATGAGCCGCGAAGACGTCCTGGTCACGCCCGACTGGGCAGAGCAGAACCTGAACACCAAGGGCATCGTCTTCGTCGAAGTCGACGAAGACACCGCCGCCTACGACACGGGGCACATCCCCGGGGCTGTGAAAATCGACTGGAAGACCGACCTGCAGGACCCGGTGGTCCGCGACTTCGTGTCGAAGGAGAAGTTCGAGAAGCTGCTGTCCGAGAAGGGCATCGGCAACGACGACACCGTGGTGCTCTACGGCGGCAACAACAACTGGTTCGCCGCCTACGCCTACTGGTACTTCAAGCTGTACGGGCACTCTGCGGTGAAGCTGCTGGACGGCGGCCGGAAGAAGTGGGAGCTGGACGGCCGGGAGCTGTCCAAGGACCCGGTGCAGCGGCCGGCCACCCAGTACCAGGCCGAGGAGCAGGACCGCTCCATCCGGGCCTTCCGCGACGAGGTGGTCGCCGCGATCGGCAGCAAGAACCTGATCGACGTACGGTCGCCGGACGAGTTCTCCGGCAAGCTGCTGGCACCGGCGCACCTGCCGCAGGAGCAGTCCCAGCGGGCCGGCCACATCCCGACCGCGCTGAACGTGCCCTGGTCCAAGGCGGCCAACGAGGACGGCACCTTCAAGAGCGACGAGGAACTCCGCAAGCTGTACGGCGAGGCCGGCCTGGACACCTCGCGGGAGACCATCGCGTACTGCCGGATCGGTGAGCGTTCCTCGCACACCTGGTTCGCGCTGCACGAACTGCTCGGCGAGCAGAACGTGAAGAACTACGACGGCTCGTGGACCGAGTACGGCTCGCTGGTCGGCGTACCGATCGAGAAGACCGCCTGATCGCCTGCGATATCCCCGAGAGAGGTAAGTGATATGTGCGGAGCCCCCGCGCAAGCCCCCACCCTGCCGCCGCATGTGGACATCACCAAGGAGACGGTCATCTACGGCACCGTCTCGGCGGACGACGGCTCGCCGGTGCCGGCGGCCTACGTCCGGCTGCTGGACGGCAGCGGCGAGTTCACCGCCGAGGTGGTCACCTCGGCGACCGGTGACTACCGGTTCTTCGCCGCTCCCGGCAACTGGACGCTGTCGGTGATGCACAACTCCGGTACGGTCCGGCGCCCGGTGGTGGCCACCTCGCCGGGCCTGGTGGAAGTGCCGCTGGTGCTGTCCTGAGCCCGCCGTTCTGCGCGTGCCGGGCATGACCGGGTTCTGCGCGCCTGGGCGTGCAAACCCGGTCACGCCTACAGCGCGGCCAGGTACCGGTCGGCAGCCCGGCGCTGCGCCGTGCGAGCCAGCGGGCCGGCCAGCGTGACCAGCAGGTTGGCCGGCCGGCTTATCGCGGCGACGCTGGCCTGCACCGCGCCGTCCGGGGAGAGTTCGACCAGGAATCGCTCCATGCCGCATTCGGGATGGCCGGGCAGCGTCAGGTAGCTGAAGCCGAGCCGGGTCGGCTCCGCGTAGACCTCGTTCACCCGGCACGGGAAGGCCAGGTACACCCCGGCCACGCCGATGCCGAGCACGACCGTGCTGCCCACCGTGGCTCGGGGCACCTCGGGCTGGACCCGCAGGCCGGCCCCGCGTTGCATGCCCCAGCCCAGGATCGTCTCGCCGGCCGCCCGGAAGCTCTCCTCGCCGCGGGCCAGCCGGATGGTCCGGACGAACGTCTCGAAGCCCGGCCGCGGGTCGAGGCCGCCGGGGTAGGTCGGCTGATCGGCGCGGGCTTGCGCGAGCATCTTCTCGAAGCTGCCGTCCAGCGGGATGAACCTGAGTCGGGCCATGCGCTCAGTAAACCAACGCCTGCGCGGCCGGGCGCAGGATCTCGTCGACGAAGCTGGCCGAACCGGCGATCCGGGCACCGGGCAGTAACTGGGCCGGCTCGATGCCCCGCCGCTGGGCGCACTGGGTGCAGACGGTCAGCGTGCCGAGGGCGAGCACCGTGTCGCGCAGTTCGGCCAGCGGAGCCGACTGCGCCAGCACGAACTCCTCGGCCTTGCCGGGCAACCCGAACCAGGACGCCTCGCCGGTCAGCCAGAGCGAGGTGGCGACACCGGTGCTGGCCGCGGTGGCGGCCACCGTGAACGCCTGGGCGCACCGTTCCGGCGCCTCGGCCCCGGCGGTGCACTTGACGACCAGGCTGCGCCGGGCTTCCGGCACGGTTTGACCTGCCGGCTGGGCTCGGCTTTCCGGGGGACGGCTCACGGCGGGATATCCTTTGGTTATGGCCACGTTCTACACCATCTTGCTCGTCGCCAGCTTCCTCGCCATCGCCGGGATGTCGGTGCTGATCGTCGCCAAGCTGTACGCCGGCCGGCGCTAGATGGACGTTCCCGAGCGGGCCGATACCACCGACCTGCGATCCGGTGCCGAACTGCACTCGGCGCTGCTCGGGGTGCTGCCGCTGGTGGGCGAATGGGCCGGGCGCGGCACCGGGGTGAAACCGGCCGACGGCGAGCCGTTCGCCTACGCGCAGCGGGTGACGTTCAGCCACGACGGCCGGCCGTTCCTGAACTACCAGTCGCACAGCTGGCTGCTTGAGCCGGACGGTTCGGTGCTGCGGCCGGCGTTCCGGGAGAGCGGGTTCCTGCGACCCGGCGCGGGGGAGGACCAGCTCGAGTTGCTGCTGGCCAGCGGTGCCGGCATCGTCTCGGTGTTCCACGGCGTGGCCGGTGACCGGCGCTGGGAGTTCGCCACCGCCGCGGTCGGCTTCACCCCGACCGCGAAGCAGATCGCCGGCGAGCGGCGGCTGTACGCGCTGACCGGCCAGGACGAGCTCTCCTACGTCACCGAGCTGGCACTGCAGCCGGCGGACTACCGGCCGCACCTGAACGCGACCCTGCGCCGGTCGTGATCCGGCAGTCGGCACCACCGGCATGGTGAACCGGCCGGGCAGCCGAATCACCTGGTAGTCAAAGGCGAACGAGCCAGCCGGCCACGCTCACGGCGAGAGACCGGCCGGCCGCTGCGCCGGGTCGGCTGAGCGCGAGCAGCCGCCGCCAGTCTGGGAGTTCGCGGCGGCGTTCGATAACTCCCAGATTGCCTTTCACCGCAGCGGGAACGGTTTCCGCGATGCCGGCATCCGCACCGGTCAACCGGGCAACGTGAGAGAGAAGAACCAGGCATTTGTGCCGGATTCTGTTGACGCCCGCCGCGCCGTGCCGGGTGACGACCGGACCGGCCGTACGACTCGCGGCGCGGCCACCACCGGAGAGGACCAGATCGTGGCCCAGTTGAATCCGATTGCCGCGCTGACCGCGGAGTGCGACGCTCTCGACGAAGTGCTGGCCGGTCTCAGCCTGCCGGACTGGAATCGGCAGACGCCGGCACCCGGCTGGACGATCAGCCATCAGGTCGCTCACCTGGCCGCCACGTTCGCCCTGGCCGGCCTGGCCGCCGAAGACCCGGTTGCCTTCAAGGCCCGGCTGACCGGGTTGAGCCAGCACTTCGACACCAGCGTGCAGCAGGCCCTGCAGCCGTACCTGAACGATCCACCGGACGTGCTCATGCAGCGCTGGCAGGCCGAACGAACCAATGCCAGCGCGGCGTTGGCGGCGGTGGCCGAGGACGAACTGGTGCCCTGGCTGGTCAATCCGCTGCCACCCGGCGTGCTGGCCATGGCCGGGATGATGGAGGTGTTCGCACACGGCCAGGACATCGCCGATGCCCTCGGCCTGCGGCCCGAGCGTACCGACCGGATCCGGTTCCTCGTCGAATTCGCAGTCCGTACCTGGACATTCGGCTATCTGGCGCGCAACCTCGAGGGTCCGCAGGTCGAGTTCCGGTACGAGCTGACCGGCCCCTCGGGCCGGACGTGGACCTACGGGCCGGAGGACGCCACGGACCGGATCACCGGCTCGGCGGAGGACTTCTGCCTGCTGGTGACCAGGCGCCGGCACCGTGCCGACCTGGATGTGACCGCGGCCGGGGAAGCGGCCGAGCACTGGATGGACATCGCCCAGTGCTACCGCGGGCCGGCCGGTGCCGGCCGCCGGCCGGGCCAATTCACCCGCTGAACGCTGCCGAATCTGCCGGTCCCGCTGGATCGGCCGGTCCGGCATACCTGAGCAGAGGAGCACGAGGATGGAACCAGGCCTGGATCCGGATTCGATCATGACGCTGGAGGCCTTCGCGGACACGATCGTGCCCGGCAACAAGCGATTCCCGGAGGACCGGGCGATCGCCGGCGAATCCTCCGACGATGGCGCGGTTGCCGCCGGCGCGCTGGATCTGCTGCAGAGCCCGGCCGGTGGGGTGGCGCAGTGGTTGCCCGCCCTGGCCCAGGGCCTCAATGCGTATGCCCAGGGCATGTTCGGCGGCAACGCTGATGATTCGGTACCGCCGTTCGTGGCGCTGAGCTACGAACAGCGGGTGGCGCTGGTGAACCACCTGACCACCCAGGACACCCCCGAGCGGCAGGGCTGGGTCAACCTGGCGGTCTTCAGCAACATGGCCTTCGACAGCGCCGCCCACCTGCACACCGCCGAGGCACTGGCCGCCGGCCATCCGGGACTGCAGATCCTGGGATTCGCACCGCCCGACAGTGACGGCCGATGGCGCTTCCCGCATGCCTCGTACGGCCGTCAGTTGTCCCAGAGCCACCCAGCCACGACCCCAGCAGGGAACCCGTCATGACCGTGCACGAGAAGACCGACGTCCTGATCATCGGCAGTGGCTTCGGCGGCGCCATCGCCGCCTACCACCTGGCGGCCGGCGGTGCCCGGGTGGTGGTGCTGGAACGCGGGCCGTGGCTCGCCGCGAACGAGTTCGACCAGGATTTCCGGGTGGGATCGTCCAGCACCAGGATCTTCGACTTCACCGTGGGCGACGGCATGAGCGTGCTGGCCGGTAACTGCGTCGGCGGTGGCAGCGTGGTCTACTTCGCCACCATGCCGCGGGCTCCCCGCTACACCTTCGAGCGGCACGGCAGCATCGGCCGGCGGATCTGGCCGGCCGCGATCAGCCGGGACAGCCTGGAGCCCTGGTACGACCGGGTCACCGAGTCGCTGCCGGTCACCGAGCAGCGCTGGCAGGACGTGCCGTTCGCCGGTGGCCTGTGGGCCGCCGCCTGCGACCGTGCCGGGCACACCTGCAACGCGGTTCCGTCCGCGGTCGACGTCTCGCTGTGCACCAACTGCAACTGGATGATGTCCGGCTGCACGTTCGACGCCAAGCGGTCGCTGCTGCTCAACTACCTGCCCGGCGCGCTCGCCTACGGTGCCGAGATCCGGCCGCTGCACGAGGTGCAGCACATCGCCCGGCTGGAATCCGGCGACTTCGAGATCGCCTACCACGTACTGGACGAGGTCGACTACCGGCAGGTCAACGAGACCGGCAGCATCGAGGCCAAGATCGTCGTGGTGGCCGCCGGGACGGCCGCGACGCCGGTCATCCTGCGCCGTTCCGAGCCGTACCTGGGATCGCTGCCGGACGCGGTCGGCAAGTACTTCTCCGGTAACGGGGAACGGCTGAACACCGCGGTGCTGGACGAGGGCCGGGTCCGCGACCTGCTCGGGCTGGACCGCGGCAACGGCGTCGCGTTCGAGGCCGCCCAGATCGGCCGGGGACCGGTCGCCGCCTGCTGGGACTGGCTGGACGGTTCACTGCCGGAATACGAGCGGTTCTCCCTGGAGCAGCTGTACTTCCCGCCGGGCCTCGGCACCGTGCTCGCGCAGGCCCCGGGCCCGGACGGGCCGGTCTGGTTCGGCCGGGAGAAGAAGGAGATGCTGCGCCGCTGGAAGTCCTGGCTGACCATCTTCACCATGTCCGAGGACGACAACGAGGGCGTGTTCGGGGCGCCGCCACCGACCGGCAACGCGGTCCGGATCTCCCAGCAGATGTTCGGCGTCGGCGCCCTGCGCTACCGGCCGACCGAGAACACCCTGCGCGGCTGGGTCAAATCCGACGCCGCGGTGCGCGACATCCTGGAACGGGACGGGCTGGGCCAGGTGCTGCCCTGGACCAACGAGGTGATCGGTGCCTACACGGTGCACCCGCTCGCCTCGTGCCGGATCGGCGACGACCCGGCCACCTCGGCGCTGGACGACCGGCACGAGTTGCGCGGCCAGCCGGGCATCTTCGTCACCGACGGCTCGGCGGTCCCGGGCGCGCTGACGGTCAACCCGGCGCTGACCATTTCCGCCTTGGCCGAACGGGCGATTCCCGGCATCGTGGCAGCCGCCCGGGCCCGCGGTGTCGAGGTCCGCTACGGCGCGCCGGTGCCGACGCCGGCCGCGACCAGTGCGCGTCCGGCGTCGTCGGCGCTGCGCAGCAGCTGACCGCGGCGGACGTGCGCGATGGCCGATGCGGTGGCCCGGCTGGCGTTACGCCGCGCGATCAACCAGATCCGGTACCTGCGGCCGGTGCCACCCGGGCGTGCCGATCCGCCGGCCGCTGCGGTCTATCGGCAGCTCGAGGCGGATTTCGGCATGCTGGCACCGCCGATCGCCCTGCACGCGCCGGTGCCCGAGTTGCTGGCCGCCAGTTGGCTGATGTTGCGGGAGAGCCTGGTCGCCGACGCCGTGCTGCCGAGGGCCAGCCTGGAGACGGTCGCGGCCGAGGTCTCGACCGGTAACGCCTGCCCGTACTGCGTGACGGTGCATCGCGCCACCGAGCAGGCCTTGGGCCGAGCCGGCTCCGATCGCGAGCACACGGCAGGAGCGCAGCGGTCGGAGCCGGCGGGGGGATCAGCACCGGACAGCATCGAGAGCTGGAGCCGGCTGGTGGCCCATCGGGACACCGCCGGCCGGCCACCGGGCACCGCCGCCGAGGCGGCCCGGCTGGTCGGGGTGGTGGCCACCTTCCACTACCTGAACCGGCTGGTGAACGTGTTCCTCGCGCCGTCCCCGCTGCCGTCGGCGTTGCCCGGCCCGCTGCGGGCACCGATGCTGCAGGTCCTCGGCCGGTTCACCGGCGCCAACGCCGGCCGGCCGCATCCGGCGGGGAGGTCGCTGCCGCTGTTGCCTG
>DASUAC010000301.1:0-9624 GCA_035763985.1 Jatrophihabitans sp.
AGTGGCAGGCCGCGCCGTGGTCGCCGCCCATTTCGTACAAACCAGGATCTTCCCCCTTGCACCGGGCGCGCTCCTCATCGGTCAACTGGTTGGCGAAGACGAAGCAGCGGGAGGAGAACCGGCAGCCGCTCGGGATGTCGGACGGGCTGGGCAGGTCACCGGTGAGCAGGATCCGCCGGCGGCTGCGCTCCTTCTCCGGATCCGGCAGCGGGATCGCCGACAGCAGCGCCTGGGTGTACGGGTGCGACGGCCGCTCGAAGATGCTCCGGGTGTCGCCGATCTCGACGATCCGGCCGAGGTACATCACCGCCACCCGGTCGGCGATGTGCCGGACCACCGACAGGTCGTGCGCCACGAACAGGTAGCTCAGCCCGAGCCTGGCCTTGAGCTCGTCCAGCAGGTTGATCACGCCGGCCTGGATCGAGACGTCCAGCGCGGACACCGGCTCGTCCAGCACGATCAGCTTGGGGTCCAGCGCCAGCGCCCGGGCGATGCCGATCCGCTGCCGCTGGCCGCCGGAGAACTCGCTCGGATACCGGCTGGCGTGCTCCGGTCGCAGCCCGACCAGGGTGAGCAGTTCCCGGGTGCGCTCGGTGATCCCGGCGCTCGGCATCTTCTGCACCCACATCGGCTCGGCCAGGATGTCGCCGATCGGCATCCGCGGGTCCAGCGAGGCCATCGGATCCTGGAACACGATGGACAGATCCCGCCGCATCCGCCGCCGATCGTCCCTGGACAGCTGCTGGGTGTCCTTGCCGAGCACCACGATCCGGCCATGCTGGGGCGGCACCAGATTCATCACCTCCATGATCGTGGTGGTCTTGCCGCAACCGGACTCACCGACCAGGCCCAGCGTCTCACCCTGTCTGATGTCCAGGCTGACACCGTCCACCGCGTGCACCGTGCCGATCGCCCGGCGGATCACCGCGCCCTTCTTGATCGAGAATTCCCGACGCAGGTCTGACAGCTGCAGCACCACCTCCCGCTGGTCCCGGCTCACCTCGGTCAACTCGTTGTCCGGCAGCACCGGCCGGGTGAAGACGTCGGTGAGCGACCAGTTGCGCTGGGCGATCTCCAGGCTGCGGTGGCAGGCGGCGAAGTGCTCCGCGCGGTCGGTCGGATCCAGGCCCGGTTCGACCGTGCGGCACTTGTCCACCACGATCGGGCAGCGCGGCGCGAACGGGCAGCCGACCGGCAACCCGACCAGCGACGGCGGGGTGCCCTCGATCGGGATCAGCGGCTCCTTCTCGGCCACGTCCATCCGCGGGATGGAGCCGAGCAGGCCCATCGTGTACGGCATTCGCGGGTGGTAGAACGTGTCGTCCACGCCGGCGGTCTCGACCGCCTTGCCGGCGTACATGACCATCACCCGGTCGGCGAAGCCGGCCACCACGCCCAGGTCGTGGGTGATCAGCACGGTGGCCGCGTTGGTAACATCCTTGGCCTTCTTCAGCACCTCCAGCACCTGGGCCTGGATGGTCACGTCCAGCGCGGTGGTCGGCTCGTCGGCGATGATCAGGTCCGGGTCGTTGGCGATCGCCATCGCGATCATGGCCCGCTGCCGCATGCCGCCGGAGAACTCGTGCGGGAAGGAGGCCGCCCGCAGCTTCGGGTTCGGGATGCCCACCAGATCCAGCAGTTCGATCGCCCGCCGGCCGGCCTCGGCCCGCGACACCTTCTGGTGGATCAGCACCGCCTCGGCGATCTGGTCGCCGATGGTGTAGACCGGGGTGAGCGCCGAGAGCGGGTCCTGGAAGATCATCGAGATGCCGCTGCCGCGCAGCCGGGACAGCCGTTTGTCCTTCAGGGTCAGCAGATCCTCGCCCTTGAACCGGATCTGGCCGGTGACCGTGGCGTTCGGCGGCAGCAGCCCCATCACCGCCAGCGAGCTGACCGACTTGCCGGAGCCGGACTCCCCCACGATGGCCAGCGTCTCACCGGGCCGCACGGTGTAGGTCATTCCGCGTACCGCGCGCACCGCGCCGGCCTCGCTGGGGAAGCTCACCGTCAGGTTGTCCACTTCCAGCAGCGGAGCGGCCGGCGTACCGGCCAGCTGGACGGAGTCGGTTTGTTCGAACGAGGCGGTCACAGGCGGCTTGCTCCAGAGGTCGGGTCGATCGCGTCGCGCAGGGCGTCACCGATCACGCTCACGCAGAGCACGGTGAGCACCAGCAGCCCGGCGCCGAACAGGAAGACGTGCGGGTAGACGGTGGCTAGGTCCTGGCTGCCGGCCAGCACGGTGCCCAGCGAGACGTCCGGCGGCTGCACACCGAAGCCCAGGAAGCTCAAACCGGTCTCGGCCACGATGGTGACGCCCACGTTGATGGTGACGTCCACGATCAGCAGCGAGGCCATGTTGGGCAGCAGGTGCCGGCGGATGATGGTGAACGCCGGCACCCCCATGAACCGGGCGGCCTGCACGTACTCGCGCTCCTTCAGGCTCAGCGTCATGCCGCGCACCACCCGGCCGGTGATCATCCAGCCGAACAGCGACAGCAGCAGCACCAGCCACAGCCAGCTGCGGCCGGACAGCACCGGGCTCAGGATGGCCAGGATCAGGAAGCCCGGCAGCACCAGCAGCAGGTCGATGATCCAGACCACCACCAGGTCCGTCTTGCGGCCGAAGTAGCCGGCGATGGAACCGGCCACCGCGGCGATCCCGGTGGTCAGCAGCGCCGCGGTGAGGCCGATGATGAGCGACTTCTGCAGCCCCTTCAAGGTGCGGGCGTAGACGTCCCGGCCCACCTCGTCGACGCCGAAGAAGTGGTTGCTGCTCGGCCCGGTCAGCAGGTTCGCCTGGTCGAAGTCGTCGAACTTCCAGTGCGTCAGGTACGGCCCGAGGTAGGCGAGCAGGAAGAGCAGCACCAGCACCACCAGCGCGCCGATGCCGGACTTCGAGCGCAGGAACCGGCGCAGGATCAACCGGCCGCGCGAGATCGGCTGGGAGTTGACGGTGTCCTGCTGGACAGCGTCCGGCGCCTCGACGCTGGGCGGGGCGACCTCGAAGACTTCCTGAGGTGACATGGACATGGCTTGTTCCTCCCTCCCCTACTTCGCCCGGACCCGGGGATCGAGCGCGGCGTACAGCACGTCCGACAGCAGGCCGGAGATCAGCACCAGCACCGCGGTGAAGCAAGCCACCGCGGCGACCGCGTTCACGTCGTGGTCCTGCACCGACTGCACCAGATACTGACCCATGCCGTGCCAGCCGAAGAGCGTTTCGGTGAAGATCGCGCCGGTCAGCAGCAGGCCGAAGGAGTAGGCGAAGAAGGTCACGATCGGGATCAGCGCGGTGCGCACGCCGTGCTTGAACAGCGCCCGCTGCCGGGTCAGTCCCTTGGCCCGGGCGGTACGCAGGAAGTCACTGCCCAGCACGTCGAGCATCGCGCTGCGCTGGTAGCGGCTGATGAAGGAGGCACCGAACAACGCCAGGACGATGGTCGGCATGATCAAGCGCTTCGCCCGGTCCGTCCAGAAATCGACGCCGTGCAGGGTCGAGTCGTACTCGCCGGAGGTCGGTATCAGCGGCCCGCCGTGGTGATAGATCCAGACGAAGAGGGTCTGCACCACGATGATGGTCACCACGGCCGGCGACGCCAGCAGCACGTAGGACCCGACCGTGCCTGCCACATCCACCGGTCTTCGTTGTCGTACCGCCCCGATCACGCCGATCAGCACGCCGCCGACCGCGCCGAAGATGGTGCCGAGCAGCAGCAGCCGCAGGCTGACCCCGATCCGCCGCTTCATCTCGGTGGTGACCCTCTCGTCACCCACGATCTGCAGGCCGAAGTCGCCGTGCGCGACCCCCTTCAGCCAGTGCTCGTAGCGGACCAGCACCGGGGTGGACGGGTCGGCGTTGCGCTCCTGCAGGGTGGCGTGGATGGTGGCTTCCGGGATGGCCGGCACCCGTCCCTCGTAGCGCGCCCGCGGGTTCAGCGTCACCGCGCCCAGGATGTAGGCCAGGCTGGTGGCGATGAACACCAGCACCAGGTAATTCAGGAAGCGCCGGGCTATGAACTTCAGCATCGATCCGTCCCAGGTAACTGTTGACCGCGATAGGCAGGTGCGAACCGGCACGCCGATGCACCTTGAGCGGGCACTGTAGCTGACGTCTATAACCGTCCTGTCACGTCGGCCACAAATCTGCCGTTCGTGCCGGCCCAGTGCCGATCGTCCAGCTCTGCCGGGCCGGCCCAGTGCAGTTGCCGGTGTTCCAGCGGTCGCGGCTCCGGCGAGCCGGCCGCCAGCCGGGCCTCCAGCAGCACCAGCTGGGCGCCGTCGGCCAGCCGGTGCCGGCCGAGTTCGCCGCCGACCTCGATCCGGGCGCCGAGCTCCTCGGCGATCTCCCGCACCAGGCCGGCCTGCGGGGTCTCGCCGCGTTCCAGCTTGCCGCCCGGGAACTCCCACTGGCCGGCCAGCTCGGCCGGATGGTTCCGGCAGCCGATCAACACCCGGCCGTCGGAGATCAGCGCCGCCGCCACGATGGTCAGCCGGGCGCTGCGCCGTTCGATCTCGGCCAGCCGCCGGGTCAGCCGGGCCAGCGCCAGCCAGCGGGGCCGGCGATCCAGCACCGAACGGCGCTGTTCCAGCGTCAGCAGCGTGCCGACCGGCAGCTCGGCGATGGCGGCGGTGATCCGCCGGGGCAGCCCGCGGGTCTGCGCGCTGACCGCCTCGGCGCACGCCGGGATCAGCTCCGCGACCCGGAGCACCCGCCGCCGGGTGCGCAACGGCGACGGGCTCACCGGTCGGCGGACGGTTGACCGGCCGGTCGCGGGTCGGCTGGTCGCGGGTCGGTTGGTCCTGGCTCGGCTGGTCGCTGCTCGGCCGTTCGCCGGTCGGTTGGTCCCGGGTCGGCTGGTGGCTGCTCGGCCGTTCGCCGGTCGGCCAGGAACGGGAAGCGGTCCCGGATCCGCTTCACCTCGCCGGCATCGGCGTCGGCCACCAGCACCGTCTCGACCAGGCTTGCCTCGGCCAGCGGCCGGCCCAGCGGATCCAGGATCACCGAGTCGCCGGTGTAGCGGATGTCATCGCCCGTACCAACCCGGTTCACGCCGACCAGGTAGGCCTGGTTCTCGATCGCCCGGGCGCGCAGCAACGCCTTCCAGTGCTCGCGGCGGGGCTCGGGCCAGTTGGCGACCACCACGTAAATATCGGTGTCCGGTGCGAGCGCCCAGAACTCGTCGGCGAACCGCAGGTCGTAGCAGA
Organism: Jatrophihabitans sp.; assembly: GCA_035763985.1. Taxonomy (GTDB): domain Bacteria; phylum Actinomycetota; class Actinomycetes; order Mycobacteriales; family Jatrophihabitantaceae; genus Jatrophihabitans_A. The sequence continues at coordinate 5,206 of DASUAC010000301.1, forward strand.
CGAACACGCTGACCCGCAGATCCTCCACTGTCAGGGTGAGGAACTCGGTGCCCGCCCGGTAGTGCTCGTGCTCACCGGCATAGCTGAACGGATGGATCTTGGCGTAGCGGTGGCGTTGCCCGTCCGGGCCGGCCAGCACCGCGACGTTCTGCGCCCGCCGGTTGTCCAGCTCGGTACCCGGCGTCTCCGGATCCTCCGTCGCCCACTGTGCGATCGAGCCGAGCAGCCAGACGCCGTGGGCCGCCGCCTGGTCGGCCAGGAACTGCTCGTTCGGTCCGCCGGGTGGTTCGGCGACCCGCTCCGGGCGCATCGAGAAACCGGTGGCGTACATCTCGGTGAGCACGATCAGCCGGGCGCCGGCGGCAGCCGCCTGGCCGATCAACGGAGCGACCCGGCCGCGGGTGGCCGGACCGTCCTCCCAGACGATGTCGTGCTGGACAGCCGCGATCTTCATGGCGCCATCCTGCCCGGCCGGCTCGTCATGCCGCCAGCCGCCGCCGTGCTGCCCGGCCGGCTCGGCATGCCGCCAGCCGCCGCCGTCCTGCCCGGCCGGCTCGTCATGCCGCCAGCCGCTCCAGCCGGCTCAGCGCCTCGGCGAGCACCTCCGGCCGCTTGCAGAACGCCAGCCGGGCATAGCGGTCGACGTCGGAGTCGTAGAAGACCCGGGACGGGATCGCCACCACGCCGGCCCGCTCGGGCAATGCGCGGCACCAGGCCTCGGCCGCCATGCCCAGATCCAGGGTGGCGAAGTAGGTGGCCTGCGGCACCAGCACCTGATATCCCAGCCGCTGCAGCCCGCCGGTCAGCAGATCCCGGCGCAGCCGGAGCTCGGCGGCCGCCCGGTCGAAGTAGTCCTGGCCGAGCCGCAGGCCCTCGGCGATCGCGTACTGGAACGGCCCGCTGCCGACGAAGGTGAGGAACTGCTTCACGCTGCGCACCTGCGCCAGCAGTCCGGCCGGACCGCAGGCCCAGCCGACCTTCCAGCCGGTCACGCTGAACGTCTTGCCCGCGCTGGAGATGGTGATGGTGCGCTCGGCCATGCCGGGCAGCGAGGCGAGCGGGATGTGTTCGCCGTCCAGCACCAGGTGCTCGTACACCTCGTCGGTCACCACCAGCAGATCCCGCTCCAGCGCGAGCTCGGCCAGCATGGTCAGCTCCGCCCGGGTGAACACCGTGCCGGTCGGGTTGTGCGGGGTGTTCACCAGCAGCAACCGGGTCCGGTCGGTGACGGCGGCCCGCAGCTCGGCCGGATCGAACGTCCACCGATTGCCGTCCGGCCGCAACTGGACCACCCGGCGGGTGGCGCCGCCGAGTGCGATGCAGGCGGCGTAGGAGTCGTAGTACGGCTCGAAGGTCAGCACCTCGTCGCCCGGCTCGGTGAGGCCGAGGATCGCGGCGGCGATGGCCTCGGTGGCGCCGACGGTGATCAGCACCTCGGTGGCCGGGTCGTGCTGCAGGCCGTACTGCTCGCGCTGGTGATCGGCCACCGCCTGCCGCAGCTCGGGGATGCCGGGGCCCGGCGGGTACTGGTTGCCGCGGCCCTCGGCGATGGCACGCTGCGCCGCCTGCAGCACCTCGGGCGGACCGTCGGTGTCCGGAAAGCCCTGGCCCAGGTTGACGCTGCCGGTGAGGGCCGCGAGCGCGGACATCTCGGCGAAGATCGTCGTTCCGAAGGCGTCCAGCCGGCCCGGCCGGTCCAGTGCGGTCACCAGGCAAGCCTAGGGCCTGCCGATTGCCGGACGATCGAGCAGACTCGTTGCGTTGCTCTTGTTGCAATGTAATTATGTAATTAGCGAGAGGAGCAGACGATGTATCGCTACGCAGATGACAGTGAGAGCCGCGGCCGGGGCGGGCGGCGAGGCCGAGGATTCGGCAGGCCGGGCGGCTGGCAGCAGGCGGATCTGCCGCCGGCCGACGACGCGGCATCCTGGTTCGCCGGCCGATTGCCGTCCGACTGGTTCGTCGGTGAACCGCAGGTGAGCGTCGACCGCGAGGAGATCGTGGTGACCGGCGAACTGCCGCCGGTGGAGGGCGCCACCGATGCCGCCGCCGCGACCGGCCGGATCAGCCGGTTCCGGGAGGAGACCCGGGCCGAGCGGATGAAGATCGCCGACGAGGCCGAGGCACGCTACGGGCGCAAGGTGGCCTGGGGTGCCCGGATCGGCGATACCCGGGTGCTGTTCAGCAACCTGTCGGTCCCGGTGATGACCCGGCTTCGCCAGCCGCAGCGGCAGGTGCTGGACACCCTGGTGGACGCCGGGGTGGCCCGGTCCCGGTCCGAGGCGCTCGTCTGGGCGGTGGAACTGGTCGGGCAGCACACCGACGAATGGCTGGCCGGCCTACGGCAGGCGATGGCCGAGGTGGACAAGCTGCGCGCCCAAGGACCCGACCTCTAGCCACCGGGGCGGGACCTGTGTGGCCAGCCCCGCCATTGTGCGGCCTGAATAGACAGCAATTTCGACGCAAAGCTCTCGGTTCAGGCCGCACGATGCGTCATAGGGCTGACTTGGCGCGGCGGCCGCGCAGCTTCTCCCGCTCGGTCTGGGAGAGGATCACCTTGCGCAACCGGATGGCTTCCGGTGTGACCTCGACGCATTCGTCCTCCCGGCAGAACTCCAGGGCCTGCTCCAGGGACAGCCTGCGCGGCGGCACCAGCTTCTCGAACTCCTCGCCGGTGGAGGAGCGCATGTTGGTGAGCTTCTTCTCCTTGGTGATGTTGACGTCCATGTCGTCGGACCGGGAGTTCTCACCGACCAGCATGCCCTCGTAGACCTCGGTGGCGGGCTCCACGAACAGGGTTCCCCGCTCCTGCAGGTTGATCATCGCGTACGGCGTGGCCACGCCGGGCCGGTCGGCGACCAGTGATCCGGAACTGCGGGTGCGCAGGTCGCCGAACCACGGCTCATAGTCCTCGAACACGTGGTGCACGATGCCGGTTCCCCTGGTATCGGTGAGGAATTCGGTACGGAAACCGATCAGGCCGCGGCTCGGCACCAGGAACTCCATGCGTACCCAACCGGTGCCGTGGTTGGTCATGGTCTCCATCCGGCCCTTGCGTACGGCGAGCAATTGGGTTATCGCACCGAGGTATTCCTCCGGTGCGTCCACGGTCATCCGCTCGACCGGCTCGTACACCGAGCCGTCGACCAGCCGGGTGACCACCTGCGGCTTGCCGACGGTCAACTCGAAACCCTCGCGGCGCATCTGCTCGACCAGGATCGCCAACGCCAGCTCGCCGCGGCCCTGCACCTCCCAGGTGTCCGGCCGATCGGTCGGCAGCACTCGGAGCGAGACGTTGCCGACCAGTTCCCGGTCCAGCCGGTCCTTGACCAGCCGCGCGGTGACCTTGGAGCCCTTCACCCGGCCGGCCAGCGGCGAGGTGTTGGTGCCCATGGTCATCGAGATGGCCGGCTCGTCCACCGTGATCAGCGGCAGCGGTTGTGGATCGTCCAGGTCGGCAAGGGTGTCGCCGATCATGATGTCGGCGATGCCGGCGATCGCGATGATGTCGCCGGGACCGGCCTGTTCGGCCGGCTTGCGGTCCAGCGCCTCGGTCATCAGCAGCTCGGAGATCCGTACCCGCTCGATCGTGCCGTCATGCCGGCACCAGGCGACCTGCTGGCCCTTGCGAAGGGTGCCCTGATACATCCGGCACAGTGCGATCCGGCCCAGGAACGGCGAGGCGTCCAGGTTGGTCACGTGCGCCTGCAGCGGCGCGCCCTCGGTGTAGCTCGGAGCCGGAATGGTCTGCAGGATGGTCCGGAACAGCGGCTCCAGGTTCTCCGAGTCCGGCAGGCTGCCGTTGGCCGGCCGGTTCAGCGAGGCCCGGCCGTCCCGGGCGCAGGCGTAGACGATCGGGAACTCGATCTGCTCCTCGGTCGCGTCCAGGTCCAGGAACAACTCGTAGGTCTCGTCGATGACCTCGGCGATCCGGCTGTCCGGCCGGTCCACCTTGTTCACCACCAGGATCACCGGCAGCTTGGCGGCCAGCGCCTTGCGCAGCACGAACCGGGTCTGCGGCAGCGGCCCCTCGGAGGCGTCGACCAGCAGCAGGATGCCGTCCACCATGGACAACCCCCGCTCCACCTCGCCACCGAAGTCGGCGTGGCCCGGGGTGTCGATGATGTTGATGATCATCCGCCCGCCGTCCGGTGCGCTGTAGTTCACCGCGGTGTTCTTGGCGAGGATGGTGATGCCCTTTTCCCGCTCCAGGTCCATCGAGTCCATGACCCGCTCCGCCACGTCCTGGTTGGCGCGGAAGGCGCCGGACTGCCAGAGCATCTTGTCGACGAGCGTCGTCTTGCCGTGATCGACGTGAGCGACGATCGCGACATTCCGAAGATCGTCACGACGCGCGAAATCGACGCTGCCCGCCACAGCCCGGGAGGGTAGCGAGCGCTCGCGAGCCAATCCGGGGCG
>DASUAC010000302.1:0-3137 GCA_035763985.1 Jatrophihabitans sp.
GCCCGCACCGTGGTGGTGGCACTCGGTTCGGTGCTCGGCACCCTGGCCGACGTCGCGGACGAGTTCGACGGTGCGGTCGGCGTGCTCGGGCTGACCCTGTTCCGGCCGTTCCCGGCAGCCAGAGTGCGCGCCATGCTGTCGGAAGCCGAACACGTCATCGTGCTGGAACGGGCGTTCGCGCCGGGCGCCGGCGGGGTGGTGGCGGCCGACGTCCGCAGCGCGCTGGCCGGCCTGCCGATCCCGGTGACCACCGTGGTCGCCGGCCTCGGCGGCCGCGCGGTGACCCGCGCCGCGTTGCGCGGCATGCTCACCGACGCCGCCGCCGGCGAACTGGCCGACCTCACCTTCCTCGACCTGCGTACCGACGTGGTGGCGCGGGAGCTGACCCACCGCCGTCCCAGCCCGGTAGGAGATGCCCGATGACCGGCGTGAAGTTCTACCAGGTCGGCAGCCGCGCGGTGGGCAACCGGCTGCTGCCGCTCACCGAACGCACCGAGCAGGCCAGCCCGGAGCGGGGCAACGCGCTGAACTCCGGCCACCGGGCCTGCCGCGGCTGCGGCGAGGCGCTGGCGGCCCGCTACGTGGTGGACACCGCGGTCCGGGTGACCGGCGGCGAACTGGTCGTGGTCAATGCCACCGGTTGTCTCGAGGTGTTCTCCACCCCGTACCCGGAGAGCTCGTGGCAGGTGCCTTGGCTGCACTCGGTGTTCGCGAACGCGGCGGCGGTGGCGACCGGGGTGGCGGCCGCGCTGCGGACCAGCGGGCGGGAGCAGATCCGGGTGCTGGCGCAGGGCGGTGACGGCGCCACCGTGGACATCGGCCTGGCCTGCCTGTCCGGGATGTTCGAGCGCAACGACGACGTGCTCTACGTCTGCTACGACAACGAGGCCTACATGAACACCGGGGTTCAGCGGTCCGGAGCGACGCCGCCGGCGGCGCGGACCGCGACCACCGAGGCGGTCGGCCCGGCGCCCGGCAACCCGTTCGGCACCGGCAAGGATCTGCCGCGGATCGCGATGGCGCACGACATTTCGTACGTGGCCACCGCCAGCATCGCCGAACTGCACGACCTGGAGGCCAAGGTGCGCAAGGCGATGACGCTGCGCGGCGCCCGCTACCTGCACGTGCTCTCACCCTGCCCGCTCGGCTGGGGATCCGAGCCGGCCGACAGCGTCCGGCTGGCCAGGCTGGCGCACCGGTCCGGGCTGTTCCCGCTGTTCGAGGCCGAGCACGGCGTGGTCAGCTCGGTGCTGCCGATCCGGGACCGGGTGCCGGTCGAGGACTATCTGCGGCCGCAGCGGCGCTATGCGCACCTGTTCGCCAAAGGCGAAGCGGCCCACCTGTTCAACGGCTCGGCTTCGTCGAACGGCTCGGCCGCGGCCGCGCTGGCCGGGCTGCAGGCGATCGCCGATCGCAACGTCGAGCGCTACCGCCTGATGCCGGAGGTTTCGCCATGACCGACAAGCCGTTCGCGATCACCCTGGACGTCCGGTCCAGCCTGGCCAACCACACCGGCACCTGGCGCAGCGAGCGGCCGGTCTACCTCGACGGCCTGCCGCCGTGCAACCACGCCTGCCCGGCGGGCGAGCCGGTGCAGCGCTGGCTGTACCTCGCCGAGGAGGGCAAGTACTTCGAGGCCTGGCGGGAACTGGTCGAGGTCAACCCGTTCCCGGCGGTGATGGGCCGGGTCTGCTACCACCCGTGCGAGACGGCCTGCAACCGCGCGCAACTCGACACCGCGGTGGGCATCAACTCCGTCGAGCGGTTCCTCGGCGACCAGGCCGTCGAACACGGCTGGTCGCTGCCGGAGCCGGGGCCGGACACCGGACGCCGGGTGCTGGTGGTGGGCGCCGGGCCGGCCGGGCTGTCCGCGGCATATCAGCTGCGCCGGTTGGGTCACGAGGTGGAGATCCGGGACAGCGGCGAACAACCGGGCGGGATGATGCGCTTCGGCATCCCGACCTACCGGCTGCCCCGCGACGTGCTCGACGCCGAGCTCGACCGGCTGGCCAGGATCGGCATCCGGATCCGTACCGGCACCGAGGTCCGCGACATCACCGACGCGCGCGACCTGGGCCGGTTCGACGCGGTGTTCCTGGCCATCGGCGCCCAGCTCAGCCATCGCGCGTACGTGCCGGCGGTGCAGGCCGCCCGGGTCGTCGACGCGCTTCCGATGCTCGGCCTGACCGCCGCGGGCGAGCGGCCCGGCATCGGCCGCACCGTGGTCGTCTACGGCGGTGGCAACACCGCGATGGACGCGGCACGGACCGCCCGCCGGCTCGGCGCCTCCGACGCCATCGTGGTGTACCGGCGGACCCGCGCCCAGATGCCGGCCGAGGACGTCGAGGTGCGCGAGGCCGAGGACGAGGGGGTGCAGTTCCGCTGGTTGCGCACGATCGCGGAGCTGCGGGACGGCTCGGTGCGGCTGGAGCGGATGGAGCTGGACGAGCACGGCGTGCCGCGCCCGACCGGCGAGTACGAGGATCTGGCCGAGGATCTGGTGGTGTTGGCGGTCGGACAGGACGTCGACCGCAGCGTGCTGGAGACCGCGCACGGCCTGCAGGTGGTCAACGGCCTGGCCGCCGTGGACGAGACGATGATAACCGGCTGCCCGGGCGTCTTCGCCGGCGGCGACTCGGCGACCACCACCCGCTCGGTGACGGTGGCGGTCGGTCAGGGCCGGACCGCCGCCGGGCACATCGACCGCTGGCTGCGTGGCCAGCCCCCGGCGCCGGTCGCCGCGGAGCCCACGCCGGTGGAGTTCGGCCAGTTGAACACGTGGTATTACAGCGACGCACCGCACGCCGTCCGGCCGCGGCTGGACGCCGCCCGCCGGGTCAGCGACTTCGACGAGGTGGTGGGTGGCCTGGACGCCGACACCGCGCTGTACGAGGCCCGGCGCTGCCTGTCCTGCGGGAACTGCTTCGGCTGCGACAACTGCTACGGCGTCTGCCCGGACGCCGCGGTGCACAAACTGTTCGACATCACCGAGGCAAAACCGGGCGAACGGGCCTATGCCATCGACTACGACTACTGCAAGGGCTGCGGGCTGTGCGTCAGCGAGTGCCCGAGCGGTGCCATCGTCCTGCAGCCGGAGCCGAGCTGACCGGGTCGGCGGCAGGTCGCCGGCCCGGTCA
>DASUAC010000303.1:0-3107 GCA_035763985.1 Jatrophihabitans sp.
GCCGAGCTGGTGGCGGCATGAGTGAGCATCGCAGGCGCATAGCGCCGAGTTACGGAGCGAAGAGCGGGGTAGGCGCATGAGCGCGCGACGCTGGTTGCCGACCGTGCTGCGCGCCCGGCAGGCGGCCGAGGACCTGCTCGCCCAGCAGGTGGCCGCCGCTCGCCGGGACGCCGAGCAGGCCGCCGGCCAACTTGCCGTCCAGCAGCGCCGGGTGGCCGGTCTGGCGCTGCCGGAGACCGCCACGGTGACCGAATTCCATGCCGAGATCGCCGGCCAGCAGGCCGCACTGGCCAGCCTGGCCGCCGCCGGCAACCGGGTCCAGTTCGCCGACGCCCGGCTCGCCGGGCAGCTGACCGAGCTGACCGAGGCGGCCAGATCCCGCCGGACGGTGGAGAAGATGCAGGAACGGATCGAACATGACCTGGCGCGGCAGGAGCTGTCGCAGGCGCAGCGGGAGCAGGACGACGTCACCCTTGCCCGGCACGTGAGCAGGGCCGCCGGATGACCACGATGAACCTCGACGCCACGCTGGCCCGGATCTCTGAGATCCAGGCCCGGATGGTTGCGGTCGGTGTGCTGCCGCCGGCCCGGACCGCGTCCGCTGCCTCGCCGGCCACCTCGTTCGCCGCGGCGCTCAGCGGCGCGCAGGGCACCGCCGGTGTGTCCGGCAGTCAACTCCTCGCCGGTGTGTCCGGGGGACAACTCCTCGCCGGCGGCCAGCTCCTCACCGGCGGGTCCGGCCAGGCCGGGGTCTCCGGCGCGCAGGTCGTCGCCTCGGCGGAGAAGTACCTGGGCGTGCCGTACGTCTTCGGCGGAACCAGCAATTCCGGGTTGGACTGCTCGGGCCTGGTGCAGAAGGCCTACGGCGACCTCGGCATCTCGCTGCCCAGGGTCGCCGCCGACCAGGCGCACGCCGGTACGGCGGTGGCCAGCCTGGACCAGGCACAGCCGGGGGACATCCTGGCGTTCGGCGATCCCGCCCATCACGTCGCGATCTACCTCGGCGACAACATGATGATCGCCGCGCCGGAGCCCGGCGACCACGTCAAGATCCAGAGCGTCTACCAGACCCCGACCAGCATCCGGCGGGTGGTCGGCAGCGATGCGGCCGGCTCGGCGGCGCTGCTCACCGGCGGGACGGCGGCCGGTTCGGTGCCGGCCGGGGTGGCGCAGTACGCCCCGCTGTTCGCACAGAACGAGAACGCCTACCAGCTGCCCGCCGGCCTGCTGGCCGCGGTGGCCCAGACCGAGTCCGGTGGCAACCCGGGCGCGGTCAGCCCGGCCGGCGCGCAGGGCTTGATGCAGCTGATGCCGAGTACCGCGCGCGGACTGGGGGTCGACCCCTGGAACCCGGCGCAGGCCGTGCAGGGTGCCGCGCAGCTGCTGTCCGGTTACCTGCGCCGGTTCGGCTCGGTGCCGCTGGCGCTGGCCGCGTACAACGCCGGTCCCGGTGCGGTCGAGCAGTACGGCGGGGTTCCGCCTTATCGCGAAACGCAGAACTACGTCGCCAAGATCACCGGACTGCTAGCTGGAGGTGCGGCATGACCGTGATGCTGAGCACCGTCGGCGCAGCCGCGGTACCGGCCACCGACCCGGCCTCGGCGACCGACGGCGGCACCGGCTCCGGTACCACCTTTGCCACCCTGCTCGCCCGGACCGCCGGCGACGCCGCTCCCGGGACCACCACCGGCGGCGACGAAGCTGCGTCCGACGGGGGCGACTCGGCTTCTGTTGCTGGCGAACCTGCAACCGGCGCGTCCGCGAGCGGCACCGGTGCCCCGGCGGGCCAACCGGCCGTCGCCGGCGGCACCGTCCGGCCGGGCGGGAAGGGGCGTGCCGACCGGCAGCCGGCTGATCCGGCATCGGCCGGTGTCGCTCAGGCGCTGGCCGCGCTGCTGCCGAGCCTGGCGCAGCGGCCGGCCGACCCGGCCGGCGCGCCGGGTGCGGCGACTGGTGCGGTGACAGGCGCGAGCCAGGCCGTCGGCTCGGCGCAGGCCGTTGCCTCGGCTCAGGCTGGTGGTTCGGCTCAGGGCGTCGGCTCGGCGCAGGCTGCGTTGGCCGTCGGTGCGGCCCCGGCCGCCGGCCTACCGGTCGGTGCGCCGGCTGCCTCGGCGGTTGCCGGTCAGCCCGGTCAGCCCGGTCAGCCCGGTCAACCCGGCCAGCCCGGCCAGCCCGGCCAGCCCGGTCAGCCCGGTCAACCCGGCCAGTCCGCGTACCCGGCGTCGGCAACCGCCGGCCCAGCCTCGGCGCCGAACCAGCCCGCCGCCGCGGTGGCGGGTACCCGTGCCGCGACGGCCCCCGGCACGGCCGCGGCAACGCAGGCAGCCGTACCGTTCGCCCAGGCCGGCACCGCGCCGGCCGACTCGGACGAGCCCAGGCCGGCCCGGACCGATGCCGCTCGGGCCACGCCGGTCCAGACCGGTGCCGCGCCGACCGGTGCCGGCCTGCCGGCCGCAGGCGGTACGTCCGGTGGCGGTGCCGCGGCAGGTGACGGCACGGCCGCCTCCGGCGGCAACCCGGGCGCCGGATCGATCCCGCCGGCCCCGCCGAGCCAGACCCAGGCGGGTCAAGCCCAACCGAGCCAGACCCAGGCGGGCCAGGCCCAGGCGGGCCAGGCCCAGCCCAGCCAGGTCCAGTCCAGCCAGGTCCAGTCCAGCGATGCCGGCGGCCCCGGCCCGAGCCCGGCGGTGACCGGTATCGCCCGAGCCGATGCGTCCGTCAAGCCGGCCGGTTCGCAACCATCCCGCCGCAGCACCGACCCGATCGCGGCCGGCAGCCTCGGCGGGACGGGTACCGAACGGCCGGCCGGCCCGGCACAGCCGGTCCCCGTGGTGCCGCCGCTGGCGAGTCAACCGGCCGCCCAGCCGGCCGCCGCCCAGCCGGGCCCGCCCGCGTTGCCGCAGCCGGTCGCGCAGCAGTTGGCCACGCCGCTGCTGCGGTTGCGGACGAGTGGCGACGGCAGCCACACGCTCAGCATCGCGCTGCACCCGGCCGACCTCGGGCCGGTCAACGTGCACGTCCGGCTGATCGGTGACGCGATGACGATTCAACTTGCCAGCACGAACGAATCGGCACACGACGCGCTGCGCGAGGCGCTGCCCCAGCTG
>DASUAC010000304.1:0-2116 GCA_035763985.1 Jatrophihabitans sp.
CCGGCCGCGACCGTACGGGCGCCCAGGGTGAACGCCGCGGTGCTGGTCAGGCCGAAGGTGGCGGTGCCGTCGGCCTGCGAGCCGGCCGAGCCGACCGTGGCCGGCAGCCCGGTGCTCAACTGCCGGGTGAAGCTGACCGACAGCCCCTTGACCGGTTCGCCGGTGGCCGCATCCAGTACCACCGCCCGCATCGGGGTGCTGGCCGCGGTGCACGCGCTCTGCCCGGCGCCGGACTGGCCGGCCATCGACACGGCCAGGGTGACCGCACGCTTGACCGCGCTGGCGGTGAAGCTGAGCGGCAGGCTGATCGTCTTGCCGGCGCCGAGGACGTCGGTCACGGTGGCGGTCACCGTGGTCGTCCCGGTCAGCGTCGCCGGGCAGGACACGGTGGTCTGCTCGGCGGCCGGGGTGGCCAGGACGCAGTCTCCCCGGGCTGCCTTCCAGCTGACCGAGGCCAGCGCGTCGCCGTCCGGCACCTGCGGGGTGAGGCTGAGCGAGACCGGCAGCCCGGCCACCATCGCGCTGGTCACCCGGCCGGTGGCGCCGAACTTCACCGGGGCGCCGGCCACCTGGCCGGTGGCGCTGAACGCCGCGGCGGTGTCCGGCGTGCCGAGGCCGGTCGGGCCGTCCCAGCCGGCGCCGGCCGCGCACCACTGGTGGGTCGGGCAGCTGCCGTTGCTGCCGGAGGTCACGTCGAACAGGCTGGTCGAGTTGGCGTACGGGTAGCTATTCGGATAGTCGGTGTCACCCGGCGTGCCGGCCAATGCGTAGACCGCCGCGATGATCGGGGCCGAGGCGCTGGTGCCGCCGTAGACACCCCAGCCGCCGGCGTTGTACACCGCCACCCCGGTGGCCGGGTTGGCCACCGCGGACACGTCGGCCACCGCCCGGTTGGCGCAGCCGGAACCGGCGCTCGCCTGCACGGCGGGCTGGCCGAGGTAGCCGGAGCAGCCGCTGCCCGCGCCGGACCAGGCGGTCTCGGTCCAGCCGCGGCCGCCGGCGCTGCGCGACAGCGTGGTGCCGCCGACCGCGGTCACGTACGGCGAGGACGCCGGGTAGGACGTGCCGTAGCCGTTGTCGCCGGTGCTGGCGGTGATCGCAACGCCGGGGTGGTTGTAGTGCACGTCGTTGGACCCGACCCCGGCGTACTCGCTGCCGCCGTAGCTGTTGGAGACGAACCGCGCACCGAGCCGGACGGCGGTGTCCACCGCGGTGCCGAGGTCGCTCAGGTAGGAGCTGTTCGCCTCCACCAGCAGGATGTTGCACTGCGGGCAGACCGCCGAGACCATGTCCAGGTCGAGCGAGATCTCACCGGCCCAGCCGGAGTTGCCGGCCGGCAGCGGTCCGCTGGCACCGGACTGGTTGACCTTGCTGAAGCAGCCGGTCCCGCAGGCCGGCAGGCCGTACTGGCTGCGGTAGGCGGCGAGATCCGTGGCGGCGGTGGGGTCGTCGTAGGCGTCCACCACGGCCACCGTCTGGCCGTACCCCTTGCTGGTGTCCAGCTGGTAGGCATCGGCGAGGTCGGCCGGGCCGAGCCCGGCCGGTGTCGCCGGGGTGGCGGTCGCGGCCATCGGGGAGGTGGTGGACACCTGCCGTTCGGCCAGGCAGCGCGCCTGCCCGGGCACGGCGGTGCCGCACAGGTCCTGCACGGTGGTCGTTGCGCCGGCGGGCGCGGACGGTGAGCAGGCGAGCAGGCCGGCGCCGAGCAGGCTGATCAGCCCCGCCCGGAGCGGCCGCCCAGCGCGGGACGGGCGCATCGACACTCCATTGTCGTGGGTCGCCGGCTTCCCTGCCGGCGAAACTTAACTAAAAGTTAGCACCCGGGTGCGGAGCGTGAGTGGCGTTCGGCCAACTTTCCGATGACGCCCGTCACGTGTCGCTGCTAGCCGCTGCTTGCCGCTATTTGCCGCGCGCCTTGGCGGTCTTGCGGTTGTTGGCCTTGTTCAGCGCGTCGACCAGTTCGTCCTTGGTCATCCGGGACCGGCCGGGCACGTCGAGCTCCTTGACCCGTTCCATCAGGTGCTTCTTGGACGCATTGGCGTCCACCCCGCCCGCGGTCTTCCCGCTGCCACGCCGCGCTGCCGCGCCGCCCTTGGCCGCCTGCTTGTCGGACGGG
>DASUAC010000305.1:0-3338 GCA_035763985.1 Jatrophihabitans sp.
CGCGCCGCTGGACTGGCTGCCGGCCGGCACCGTGGACGAGGTGGTGGCCACCATCGCCCGGCCGACCGTGGCCGAGCTGGCCCGGCGCGGTACGCCCTTCGCCGGCCTGCTCTACGTCGGCCTGGCGATGACCAAGGCCGGGCCGCGGGTGGTCGAGTTCAACGCCCGGTTCGGCGACCCGGAGACCCAGGTGGTGCTGGCGCTGCTGGACTCCTCGCTGGCCCGGCTGCTGCAGGCCGCCGCCACCGGCACCCTGGCCGAGCTGCCCGAGCCGCGGTGGCGGGACGGCGCGGCGGTCACCGTGGTGATCGCCGCGGCCGGCTACCCCGACAACCCGCGTACCGACGACGCCATCGAGGGCGCCGAGCGTCCGGGGGTGTTGCACGCCGGCACCCGGCGGGACGCCGACGGGGTGCTGCGCTCGGCCGGCGGCCGGGTGCTGTCGGCCACCGCGACCGGGCCGACGCTGGCCGAGGCCCGGGACGCGGCGTACCGGCTGGTGGCCGGCATCGAGCTGCCGGGCGGCCAGTACCGGACGGACGTCGCCCGCAACGTCGGGTAGCCACCGAGCCCACCCGGCGCACCCGCCTCCGCACAGCCGCTTCATCCTTTCCGACGGCCGCTATACCTGGTATATATACCGAGTATAGAGCCGTTCGAGGGGAGCCAGGATGAGCGTCCGGCACGCGTTGTTGGCGTTGTTGAGCGAGGGCCCGAAGTACGGCCTGCAGTTGCGGCACGAGTTCGAGGAGCGCACCGGCGAGGTGTGGCCGCTCAACGTCGGCCAGGTCTACACCACCCTGCAGCGCCTGGAACGGGACGGCTTGATCCGGTCGGACTCCGAGGACGAGGCCGGACCGCAGAAGTCGTTCCGGATCACCGCCGACGGCACCGCCGAGCTCACGGACTGGCTGCACACCCCGCCGGACCTGTCCGCCCCTCCCCGGGACGAGTTGGTGATCAAGGTGCTGGTGGCGATCCGGGTCCCGGGCGTCGAGATCGGCGACGTGATCCAACGGCACCGGCGGCACGTCGTCGAGCTGATGCAGGAATGGACGCGGGTGAAGCGGGACGCCGGTGCGGACGAGGTGAGCCTGCCGCTCGTGGTGGACGCCGAGCTGTTCCGGCTCGACGCGGTGATCCGTTGGCTGGATGCCGCCGACGCCCGGCTGCGCCGGAGCCACCCCGCGGTGCCGGCCGGCTCCGGAGCACGTCCGATGCGAGCGGAGAGCGTTCGTGCGAAGAGCCAGGTGACCCGATGAGTGCGCTCCGGCTGAACCGGGTGAGCAAGCGGTACGGCAGCGGCGCGACCGAGGTGCACGCGCTGCGCGGTGTCGATCTGAGCATCGAGCCGGGTGAACTCGTCGCCGTCATGGGCCCGAGCGGCTCGGGCAAGAGCACCCTGCTCACCATCGCCGGCAGCCTGGAGGAGCCCACCGACGGGGAGGTGCTGGTGGCCGGTGTGCCGCTGACCGGGCTCTCCCGGGCCGAACGGGCCGCGCTGCGGCGACGGGTGATCGGCTACGTCTTCCAGGATTTCAACCTGCTCGCCGGACTGACCGCGGCGGAGAACGTCTCGCTTCCGCTGGAACTCGACGGCGTACCGGCCCGCCAGGCCCGGTCCGCGGCACTCGCCGCCCTGGAACGACTGGAGCTGGCCGACCGCGGGGCCCGGTTCCCGGACGAACTCTCCGGCGGCGAGCGGCAGCGGGTGGCCATCGCCCGGGCGGTGGTCGGCGAGCGGCGCCTGCTGCTGGCCGACGAACCGTCCGGAGCTTTGGACTCCGTCAACGGCGAGGCGGTGATGCGCCTGGTCCGCGAGACCTGCCAGGGCGGCGTCGCGGGTGTCGTCGTCACGCACGACGCACAGCTGGCCTCCTGGGCCGACCGGGTGGTGTTCCTGCGGGACGGCCGGATCGTCGACCAGACCGCCCCGGCCGCCGGACCGGAGTCGCTGCTGGACGCGGACCCGGCGCGATGAGCAGCACCGTCGCCCCGCCGACTCCGGTCGCGGGGTGGTCACCGGCGCGGGGCGGGGCGCCGGCCCGCCGGGCGATCCGCCGGTGGGCGTGGCGGTTGCTGCGCCGGGAATGGCGTCAGCAGGTGCTGATACTGGCTCTGCTCACCGTGGCGGTGGCGGCCACCACGGTCGGGCTGGGGCTGGTGGAGAACGTCCAGGGCTCCAACCGGGCGGTGTTCGGCAACGCGACCGCGCGGATCGACATCGCCGATCCCGGCGCAGGCGGGGTCGCGGCCGACCTCGCCGCCGCCCGGCAACGATTCGGCACCGTCGAGGCGATCGTGCACGAGAAGGTGCCGGTGCCGGGGTCGATCACCCCGGTGGACCTGCGCGCCCAGGACCCGCGGGGGAGGTTCGGCGTCCCCATGCTGCACCTGGTCTCCGGGCAGTATCCGTCCGGTGCCGGCCAGGCCGCGGTGACCCCGGCGGTCGCCACCACGTTCGGCCTGCGGATCGGCTCGACCTGGCCGGTGGACGGACACGCCCGGCGCATCGTCGGAATCGTGGAGAACCCGATGGATCTGCAGGACGGGTTCGGCCTGGTCGCGCCCGGACAGATCAGCACGCCGTCGGCGCTGACGCTGCTCTTCGACGCCAGTACCTCGGCCCTGCTGGCCTTCGGACCGCCGGCCGGCACCCCCCAGGCCATCATGACGTCCGACTCCAGCTCGGCGCAGCAACGGCGCATCCAGGCCTTGGCGGTGCTGCTGCTCGCCACCATCGGGCTCACCTTCGTCGGGCTGCTGTCGGTCGCCGGGTTCACCGTGATCGCCCAGCGCCGGTCCCGCGCCATCGGGATGATCGGGGCGATCGGGGCCACGGACCGCCAGGTGCGCCGGGTGATGCTCTCCAACGGCGCGGCCGTGGGCACCGTGGGCGCGGCGCTGGGCACCGTGCTGGGCCTGGCCGGGTGGTTCTCGCTGAAGCCGGCGTTCGAGCAGCTGATCGGGCACCGGATCGATCCGTTCGCCATCCCGTGGTGGGCGGTGGTGGCCGGCGCGCTGCTGGCGGTACTGGCCGCGCTGGGTGCCTCGTGGTGGCCGGCCCATTCGGTGGCGCGGCTGCCGATCGTCGCGGCGCTGTCCGGCCGGCCAGCCCCGCCGCGGCCGGCGCACCGGTTCGCGCTGCTCGGCACGGCGCTGTCCGCCGCGGGGTTCGGGTCACTGATCCTCGCCCACACCGTGCACGCGGTGCTCGTCGTGGCCGGCATCCTGGCCACCACGGTGGGCATGCTGCTGCTCGCCCCGCTCGGGATCCGGGCGCTGGCCGCGGTCGCCGGCCGAGCCCCGGTCGCGGTGCGGCTGGCGCTGCGCGACCT
>DASUAC010000306.1:0-8669 GCA_035763985.1 Jatrophihabitans sp.
CTGGCCGCTGAATTCCACCACGCTCCGGCGGCCGGAAGCGGGTCAGTGGCCCAGCCGGCCGAGCAACTCGGTGGCGGCGTCCTGCGGTGCCAGCTCGCCGGCCAGCACCCGCTCGGCCAGCCGGTCGAGCTCGGAGTCCTCGGCCAGCCGGCGGCGCAGCAGGTCGGTGGCGATCGCCTCGATCTCGTACCGGGCCCGGGCCGCCCGGCGCCGGCTGCCCTCGCCCGAGGAGTCCAGGTAGCCGCGGTGCTCGGCGATGGTCGCGACCAGGCGGTCGATGCCGCGCCGCTCGGTGGCCACCGTGGGCACGATCGGCGCGGTCCAGCCGCCGTCCGGCGCCATCGCCTGCAGGTGCCGCAGCTGCCGGCTCACCTCGCCGGCGTCCGGCCGATCCGCCTTGTTCACCACGAACACGTCGGCGACCTCCAGCACGCCGGCCTTGGCTGCCTGCACGCTGTCACCGAGGCCGGGCGCCAGCAGCAGCACGGTGGTGTCGGCCAGCCCGATCACCGCCACCTCGGACTGGCCGACCCCGACCGTCTCGATCAGGATCGGGTCGTAGCCGGCCGCGTCGAGCACCCGCAGCGCCTGCGGCGCCGCCGCCGACATGCCGCCGAGCTGGCCCCGGCTGGCCATCGACCTCACGAACACCCCGGGATCGGTGGTGTGTTCGGCCATCCGGATCCGGTCGCCGAGCAGCGCCCCGCCGGACAGCGGCGAGGACGGGTCGATCGCGAGCACCCCGACCCGGCGGCCGGTTTCGCGCAGTGCGCCGATCAACGCCGCGGTGAGGGTGGACTTGCCGACGCCGGGCGCGCCGGTGATGCCGATGACCTGGGCCCGGCCGGCGTGCGGCGCCAGCAGGGCCAGTACCCGGGGCAATGCCGGCCCGGCGTCCTCGACCAGCGAGATCAGCCGGCCGACCGCACGCGGATCACCGGCTACCGCCCGGTCGACGAGCGCGGCGGGGTCAGCCAGCGACGCCGAGCGCCGGGTGGACACCGGGTTGGGCCGGCCGGTTCAGCGCTGCGGCACCCGCAGGATCAGCGCGTCGCCCTGGCCGCCGCCGCCGCACAGCGCGGCTGCTCCGATGCCGCCGCCCCGGCGGCGGAGTTCCAGCGCCAGGTGCAGCGCGAGCCGGGCGCCGGACATGCCGATCGGATGGCCGAGCGCGATCGCGCCGCCGTTGACGTTGACGATGTCCTGCTCGACACCGAGTTCCTTGATCGCGGCCAGGCCGACCGCCGCGAACGCCTCGTTGATCTCGAGCAGGTCCAGGTCGGCGGGTGAGATGCCCTCCTTGGCCACCGCCGCCAGCACCGCGTTGGCCGGCTGGGACTGCAGGGTGGAATCCGGGCCGGCCACCACGCCGTGCGCGCCGATCTCGGCCAGCCACTCCAGGCCCAGCTCCTCGGCCTTGGCCTTGCTCATCACCACCACCGCGGCGGCGCCGTCGGAGATCGGCGATGCGGATCCGGCGGTGATGCTGCCGTCCTTATTGAAGGCCGGCCGCAGCTTGGACAGCAACTCGACGGTGGTGTCGGCCCGGATCCCCTCGTCGTGGTGAACCTCGATCGGCTCACCCTTGCGCTGCGGGATCTGCACCGGCACCACCTCGTCGTCGAAGACGCCGTTCTTCCAGCCCTCGGCGGCCAATTGGTGACTGCGGGCGGCGAACGCGTCCTGCTCGGCCCGGCTGAACTGCAGGTCGCCGGTGTTGACGCACTCGGTCAGCCCGCCCATCGACTGGTCGGTGAAGATGTCCCACAGGCCGTCGAACGCCATGTGGTCGAGCATCTCCACCGTGCCGTACTTGTAGCCCTCCCGGGCACGTGGCAGCAGGTGCGGTGCCTGGCTCATCGATTCCTGGCCGCCGGCCACCACCACGTCGAACTCGCCGGCGCGGATCAGCTGGCCGGCCAGCGCGATCGCGTCCAGGCCGGACAGGCAGACCTTGTTGATGGTCAACGCGGGGACGTTGAGCGGGATGCCTGCCTTGTGCGCGGCCTGCCGGGCCGGAATCTGGCCGGCGCCGGCGGTGAGCACCTGGCCCATGATCACGTACTGCACCTGCTCCGGCGCGACGCCACTCTTGGCCAGCGCGGCCTTGATCGCGACACCGCCCAGGTCGGTCGCCGAGAAGTCCTTCAGCGCGCCCAGCATCCTGCCCATCGGGGTCCGTGCGCCACCGACGATGACAGCCGTGGTTTCCGACATGGGAGAGACCTCCTCGCGACTCGCTCGCCGGCCGGTTGGAGGTGACCGGCGAGTCAGTTGGGTCCAGGATATAGGGCTGATCGGATGCCCGGTCCGGCCCCGCGGGGACGTGCGGCTATGACTCCGGCCACCCCCGCGTTGCCAGCTTCGCCCGGTTGGCACCACCATTGCCGCATGACCATCCTGCGAATCGACCACGTCGGAATCGCGGTGCCGGACCTGGACGCCGCGCTCGCGTTCTACGCCGAGAACTTCGGAATCCTCAGCGTGCACGAGGAGGTCAACGCCGAGCAGGGGGTGCGCGAGGCGATGCTGGCGGTGGGCGACGGCAGCACCCGGATCCAGCTGCTGGCGCCGCTGTCGGAGGACTCCACCATCGCCAAGTTCCTCGGCCGGTCCGGTCCGGGCATGCAGCAACTGGCCTACACCGTGGACGACGTGGCGGCCACCTCCGCCGAACTGCGCGCCAAGGGCCTGCGGCTGCTCTACGACGAGCCACGGATCGGCACCGCGGGTTCCCGGGTGAACTTCGTGCATCCCAAGGACGCCGGTGGCGTGTTGATCGAACTGGTGGAACCCGCCGCCGAACACTGACGCCGGCGAGCAAACCACCCATTGACCGCGCAACCGGCCGGCCGCCGGTCCCGGCTTGTGGGACAGCTCACCAGCGGTCGCGCGTAAACGCTACCCATCAGTAACGTTGGCCGCACAGCTCCCTTCCACCCGTTGGAGGCAAGCGTCATGGACCGGATCCGCGCGGCAGTGAACGAGGGGACCCCGGAGGCGCTGGCCGGCCTGGCCGAGGTGCCGGTGCCGGACAGCTACGCCGGAATGGCGGTGCTGGCCGAGGAGACCGAGATGTTCGCGGGCCTGGCCATCCCGGACAAGGACCCGCGCAAGTCGCTGCACCTGATCGAGGTGCCCACCCCGGAGGTCGGCCCCGGCGAGGCGCTGATCGCGGTGATGGCCAGCGCGATCAACTACAACACGGTCTGGACGTCCATCTTCGAACCGCTGTCCACGTTCTCCTTCCTCAAGCGGTACGGCAAGAGCTCGCCACTGGCCGCCAAACACGATCAGCCTTATCACGTCGTGGGATCCGACCTGTCCGGCGTGGTGCTGCGGACCGGTCCCGGGGTCACCCGCTGGCACGCCGGCGACCGGGTGGTGGCGCACTGCCTGTCGGTGGAGCTGGAGGATCCGCAGGGCCACGACGACACCATGATGGATCCGCAGCAGCGGATCTGGGGCTTCGAGACCAACTTCGGCGGCCTGGCCGAGCTGGCCCTGGTCAAGGCCAACCAGCTGATGCCCAAGCCCGAGCACCTGACCTGGGAGGAGGCGGCCTCCCCCGGCCTGGTCAACTCGACCGCCTACCGGCAGCTGGTCAGCCACCACGGGGCGGCCATGAAGCAGGGCGACATCGTGCTGGTCTGGGGCGCCTCCGGCGGCCTCGGCGGCTACGCCACCCAGTACGCGCTGAACGGCGGCGCGATCCCGATCTGCGTGGTGTCCTCGCCGGACAAGGCCGAGCTGTGCCGCCGGATGGGCGCCGAGCTGATCATCGACCGGAACGCCGAGGGATACCGGTTCTGGGCGGACGAGCAAACCCCCGACCCGGACGAGTGGAAACGGTTCGGCGCGCGGATCCGGGAGCTGACCGGCGGCGAGGATCCGGACATCGTGTTCGAGCATCCCGGCCGGGAGACCTTCGGCGCCTCGGTGTTCGTGGCCAAGCGGGGCGGCACCATCGTCACCTGCGCGTCCACCACCGGCTACCAGCACTGCTACGACAACCGCTACCTCTGGATGAACCTGAAGCGGATCATCGGCTCGCACTTCGCCAACTACAAGGAGTCCTGGGAGGCCAACCGGCTGCTGGCCCGCGGCGCCATCCACCCCACCCTGTCCAAGGTGTACCCGCTGGCCGAGACCGGGCAGGCGACGAACGACGTGCACCACAACCTGCACCAGGGCAAGGTCGGCGTGCTCTGCCTGGCCGACGGCGAGGGCGGCGGCGTGCTGGAGCCGGAATTCCGGGCCAAGCACCTCGAGGCGATCAACCGGTTCCGCGACCGCTGAGCAATTCCAGGATCCAGCGGTCAGACACCCGGCCGGCGCGGCAGCGCTATCACCGTTCGAGCTGCATCGGTGGAATACGGAGATAGCGTCGACCACCAGCAAACCCTCCCGTTGCGCATGTTCTCGCAATACCAGCTCTGCCATTTCGAAGGACCAGCCCATTTCGCGGGCGAGCAGCTGGGCAGAAATGCCAGCCAAGTTCACAGCGGCCGGCCTGACACGCCGACTGCTGGGGAACTTTCCCTCTCACCCGACCGCCAGCCGATCGTGCGAGGATTGACCCATGGCAGCGGAGGATCAGAGCACCGAACTACTGCCGCTACTGGATAGCGACGAGCCGTACTTCGACGTCACCATGCGCGGCTACGACAAGCGCCAGGTGGACGACTACGTTGCGCGCACTGCCGCGCAGCTTGCCGAACTCGCTGCCGCCCGGGACGCCGCGCTGGCCACCAGCGCCGACCGGGCGGCCCAATTGGCCAGCCGCGAAGCCCATATCGAATCGCTGCGGGTGCAGGCCGCCCGCAAGACCGAGACGCTGGATCCGGCGGCGGTCTCCGACCGGATCCGGGACATGCTGCAGCTGGCCACCGACGAGGCGGCGCAGACCCGCCGAGCCGCCGAGGTGGAGGCCGAACGGGTGCTGAGCAGCGCGCGGGCCGACGCCGAACGGATGCGGGCCGAGGCGGCCGCCGAGCAGCAGCGGCTGACCGCCAGCGCCGCCCAGCGCTCGGCCGAGGCCGACCAGAAGCTGGCCCAGGCCCGGACCACGGCCATCGCCGAGCTGGACAAGGCACGCGCCGAGGCGACCCGGCTGCTGGAGGCGGCCCGGGCCGAACGGGACCGGGCCGACGCTCAGTCGGCGGCAGCCCGGACGGCCGCCGACGCCGAGTCCGCCCGCCGGCGGCAGCTTGCCGAGGAGGATTTCGAGATCACCCTGCGGGCTCGGCGCTCCGAGGCGGAGCGGCAGCACGCGGCCGATCACCAGGCTGCCCAGGCCACCGCCGAGAAGCTGGTCAACGACGCGAAGGCCCGGGTGGTCGAGCTCGCCGAGTACCGGGAGCAGACGTTCCGAACGTTGCGGGAGCTGCACGACCGGCTCGGCGCGGACATCGCCGCCACGCCCGGACCGGGACCGAACTGCCAGGCGAGCCGCCGGCCAGGCCGGCGGCGTCCCGGTCTGCGGAGTCCGCGGCCAAGCCGGTCATCCAGCTACCGGGGCAACCGTCCGCCGCCGAGCTGCCCGGTCCGTCCCCGGCCGAGCTGCCCGGCCCGTCCCCGGCCGAATCGGCTGCTCCGTCTCCGGCCGAGCTGCCCGGCCCGTCCCCGGCCGAGCAGTCCGGCGCCGCGGCCGGCCATCCGTCGCCCGAGGTGGTGGCCTCGCTGCCGGACCGGCTGGCGCCACCGCGGCGCGGGTTCGCCACCTATTCCCCGTTCCGGCTGGGGTTGACCGCGGCGGTCGGCTTCGGGCTGGCCTACCTGGTCTTCCGTGCGCTGTACCGCGGCCAGGAAGCCGTGCTGCTGTTGCTGCTCGCGCTGTTCCTGGCGATCGGACTCGACCCGGCGGTCCGCCGGGTCGAGTCCTGGGGGATCTCCCGAGGCTTGGCGGTGGCCGGGGTGTTCGTCTCCGCCCTGCTGCTGCTCACCGGCCTCGGCTTCGCGGTGGTGCCGCCGCTGGTCGGCCAGACCCAGCATTTCGTGAACAACCTGCCGAACTACATCACCGAACTGCAGCACAACCGCCGGATCGCCGATCTGGATCGCCGGTTCGGCCTGTTGCAGTCCGCGCAGGACCACCTCAAGCAGTCGGCGCTGCTGAAGAACGTGACCGACAACCTGCTCTCGGTCAGCACCGCGATCGCCTCGATCATCTTCCAGGTGTTCAGCCTGGCCGTACTCACCCTGTACTTCCTGGCCTACCTGGACGACATCATCGCCTTCGGCTACCGGCTGACCCCGGCCTCCAGGCGCAGTCAGGTCATGAAGATCGGCGACAAGATCGTCGCGCAGATCGGCCATTACGTGGTGGGCACCACCGCCCTGGCACTGCTGCGCGGGTTGTTCACCCTGGCGTTGCTGGCCGGGCTGGGAGTGCCGTACCCGTTCGCGCTGGCGTTCATCGCCGCGGTGCTCGACATCGCCCCGGTGGTCGGCACCGCGCTGGCCTTCGTGGTGGTCTCCACCGTGGTGCTGCTGGACTCGGTGCCCAAGGGCATCGTGGTGATCTGCTTCTTCATCGGCTACGAGGTGCTCGCCCGGCTGGTGTTCATCCCGCGGCTGTTGGACCGATCGGTACGGATCAACCCGGCCGCGGCGCTGGTCGGCGCGCTGGCCGGCTACGCGGTCTTCGGGGTGATCGGCTTCCTGATCTCGATCCCGCTGGTCGCGGTGATCACGCTGATCCTGCGCGAGGTGCTGCTGCCCCGGCAGGCACATCGCTGAACCGTGTTGCCGGCTGCGGGAACCGCTTGCCGAACAAAGGCGGGTCAGCCGTAGCGGGGCGCGTTCCGGCTGCGCTGCACGCCGGGCGAACGGCGGTCCCGGGCCGCCCAGCAGCCGGCGTGCCAATGCCGGCGGTCGGTGGCGTCCGGGTCGCCGGCCGGCCACGCCACCACGTGCGGCGTGCCGGCGACCAGCAACTGATCACAGCCCGGGCAGCGGTACGGCCCGGCCGAGCGGGCGCCGGACACCTCGCGCACCCGGTAGTCCAGGCCGTGCCAGCTCTCGGTGCGTTCGCCGGTGTCGGACACCAGCGGCCGAGCCGGCCGGTTCCACTTGGACTGGCGCTTGCTGGGCATGCGCTACCCGGCCAGCGCCCGGACCACCCGGGACGGGCTCGGCCGGCCGAGCCGCTCGGCCATCCAGACGCTGGTCCGCACCAGCGCGGCCAGGTCCACGCCGGTCTCGATGCCCAGCCCGGTCAGCTGCCACACCAGGTCCTCGGTGGCCAGGTTGCCGGTCGCGCTCTCCGCGTACGGGCAGCCGCCGAGGCCGCCGGCCGAGGCATCCACGATGGTCACCCCGGCCTGCAGCGCGGCCAGCGTGTTGGCCAGCGCCTGGCCGTACGTGTCGTGGAAGTGCACCGCGACCCGGGACAGCTCGACACCGCCGGAGACCAGCAGGCCCAGCAGCGCGCGTACCTGGCCCGGGGTCGCCACCCCGATGGTGTCGCCGAGGCTGATCTCGTCGCAGCCGAGCGCCAGCAGCCGGCCGGCCACGTCGGCCACCTGCCGCGCCGGCACCGGTCCCTCCCAGGGGTCGCCGAAGCACATGGACAGGTAGCCGCGCACGCGCAGGCCACGTTCCTTCGCCTCGGCCACCACCGGCGCGAACATCTCCAGCGACTCGGCCACCGTCCGGTTCAGGTTGCGCCGGGCGAAGGTCTCGGTGGCGCTGCCGAACACCGCCACCTCCTCGGCGCCGGCGTCGATCGCGCGCGCCAGACCGGTCGCGTTGGGCACCAGCACCGGGTAGCGGACGCCCGCCTGCCGATCGAGTTTCTCCAGCACCTGCTGGGCATCGGCCAGCTGCGGCACCCATTTCGGGTGCACGAAGCTGGTCGCCTCCACCACGCTGTGGCCGGCCGCCACCAGCCGCTCGATGAACTCCACCTTGACGGCGGTGTCCACCACCGCGGACTCGTTCTGCAGACCGTCCCGCGGGCCCACCTCACAGATCGTGACCCGGGCCGGCAGCCCCGGCCACTCGACCGGGTCCGGCAATCCGGCCGCCACCATCGTCGTGTTCCTTTCCTGCGCTATGTCCTCGGCTCGGCTCCGCGCTCGCTCCGCTCCTCGGCTGGCGCCTCGATGCTCACTCGCTGTCGCCTTCGCTTGACGGCTAAACGTACTCGCGGAAGCCCTTGCCGGTCTTGCGGCCCAGCCGGCCGGCCTTGACCAGGTGCTCCAGCAGCGGCGCCGGCGCGAAGCCCGGCTCCCGGAACTCCTGGTAGAGCACCCGCTGGATGGCCAGCGCCACGTCCAGCCCGACCACGTCCAGCAACTCGAACGGTCCCATCGGGTAGCCACAGCCGACCTTCATGGCCGAGTCGATGTCCTCGGCGGTGGCGTAGTGCGCCTGCAGCATCTTCACCGCGTCGTTGAGGTACGGGAACAGCAGCGCGTTGACGATGAAGCCGGCCCGGTCGCCGCAGCGCACCGGGTGCTTGCCTGCCTGGACGGCGACCGCCTGGGCGGTCGCCGTCGCCTCCGGCGAGGTGGACACCGACGACACCACCTCGACCAGCGACATCACCTGGGCCGGGTTGAAGAAGTGCATGCCGACCACGTCAGTCTGCCGGCCGGTGGCCGCCGCGCAGGAGATCACCGGCAGCGACGAGGTGGTGGTGGCCAGCACCGCGCCGGGCTTGC
>DASUAC010000307.1:0-2755 GCA_035763985.1 Jatrophihabitans sp.
GCACGGCGGCGGCTCCGGCATCGGCACCATGGCGATCCAGTTGGCGGTTGCCCAGGGCGCGCGGGTGTTCACCACCGCGGGCTCGGCCCGCAAGCTGGCGGCCTGCCGGGAGCTGGGTGCCGAGGTGGCGGTCAACTACCGGGAGCAGGACTTCGCCGAGGTGATCGCGGCCGAGACGGGCGGTGCGGGGGTGGACGTGATCCTGGATACGGTGGGCGCCAAGTACCTGCCGGCCAACGTCAGCTCGCTGGCCACCGGCGGCCGGCTGGTGGTGATCGGCCTGGCGGGCGGCGCCACCGGCCAGCTCAACCTGGGCGCCCTGATGGCCAAGCGGGCCACCGTGCACGCCGCCGGACTGCGCGCCCGGCCGGTGGAGCAGAAGGCGGCGATCGTGGCGGGCACCGTCGCGCACGTCTGGCCACTGATCGCGGCCGGCCGGGTCCGGCCGGTGGTCGACCGGGTGCTGCCGCTGGCCGAGGCCGCCGAGGCGCACCGGATCGTGGCGGCCGGTGAACACATCGGCAAGGTGGTGCTGGCGGTCTGATGAGTGAACAGCGGAACGGCAGCCAGCGGCGGAGCGGATCCGGCGATGAGCGCCGGCTGGACCAATGAGCGATCGAGGCGTGGACGAGGCGGCCCTGCTGATCGGAGTGAGCCGCTACTTAGGACAGGATGTGACCATGACGTCAGACGAGACCCAGGCCGATGCCCAGTCGGCGGGCGAGCACATCATCGTGGTCGGCGGCCAGCCGTCCGGTGAGCCCGCGGACGACGGCGGGGAGAGCGGTGACGCGTCGCAGGACCTGATGGCCCAGGTCGAGCAGCCTGCCAAGGTCATGCGGATCGGCACCATGATCAAGCAGTTGCTGGAGGAGGTCCGGGCGGCACCGCTGGACGAGGCCGGCCGGATCCGGCTGCGCGAGATCCATCAGTCCTCGATCCGGGAACTGGAGGAGGGCCTGGCACCCGATCTGCGCGACGAGCTGTCCCGGCTGTCGCTGCCGTTCTCCGAGGAGACGGTGCCCAGCGAGGCAGAGCTGCGGATCGCCCAGGCGCAGCTGGTGGGCTGGCTGGAGGGGCTGTTCCACGGCATCCAGACCGCGTTGTTCGCCCAGCAGATGGCCGCCCGGGCCCAGCTGGAGCAGATGCGCGGACGTGCGCTGCCCGGCCAGATCGGTCAGGTGATCGCCGGCATGCCGCACCGTCCGGGCTTCGAACCCGGCAACGAGCAGGGCCCCGGCCAGTACCTGTAAACCCGGCCGCAGCCGTTCCGGCCCACGGACGACGCTCAGCTACCCAGCAGCCGGTGGATGAGGTTGGCCACCGCGTCCTCGTCGTTCGACTCGGCCAGCACCTCACCGGCGGCCGCCCGGGCGGCCGGGTGGGCGTTGGCCACTGCGAAGGAGTGCCCGGCCCAGAGCAGCATCGGCACGTCGTTGGGCATGTCACCGACCGCTGCGACCTGGTGCTGCCCGATCTGCCGGGACGCGGCCAGCGCGGCCAGTCCGGACGCCTTGGTGATCCCCGGGGCGGAGATCTCCACCAGCGGCGAGTGGCCGGACCGGGTCACCGTCACCAGGTCGCCGACCACCTCCTCCACCCGGTCCATGAACTCATCGGCCAGCAGTCCTCGGCCGCGGGCGAGCAGCTTCACCGCGGGCCTTGCCAGCAGTTCGGGCAGCTCGGCCACGGTGATCCTCGGCAGCGGCCGGCCACTGCGGTCCGCGGCCGGGGCAATGTCCCAGTCGTGCCGGTAGCTCGGCTCGTGCGCGAAGTTCAGGCCGTGCTCCAGCCCGAAGGCGACCTCCGGGATGGCCTCCCGCAGCAGCGCGGTCACCTGGCCGAGCAGCGGGACCTCGATCGGATGGCTGGCCAGCACCGTCTCGGTGTGCAGGTCGTAGGTCACCGCGCCGTTCGCGCTGATCGCCACGCCGGTGTGCCCGGTGGCGTCGGCCACCTCGTGCAGCCAGCGGGGTGGCCGGCCGGTCACGAACGCCACCACCAGGCCGGCCGCCTCCGCCGCGGCGAGCGCGTCCCGGCTGGCCGGGCTGACCGTGCCGTCGCTGCGCAGCAGCGTGCCGTCCAGGTCGCTGGCCAGCATCCGGACGCCGCCGAAGCCGGGTGCCGGCAATCCGGCCGGGACGGTCCCGGGCAATCCGGCTGGCTCGGTCACCGGGGCGGCGTCAGCAGCTCGACCCCGCCCAGGAACGGCCGCAGCGCCTTGGGCAGGTACACCGAGCCGTCCGGCTGCTGGTGGTGGTCGAGCAGGCAGGCGATGGTGCGGCTGATCGCGCACAGCGTGCCGTTCAGGGTGGCCACCGGGCCGATCCCGTCCGGGTAACGGGTGCGGATGTTCAGCCGGCGGGCCTGGAAGGTGGTGCAGTTGGAGGTGGAGGTCAGCTCCCGGTAGCTGCCCTGGGACGGGAACCAGGCCTCGATGTCGAACTTGCGGGCCGCGCTGCTGCCCAGGTCGCCGGCCGCCACGTCGATCACCCGATAGCTGAGTTCGAGCGAGTCCAGGAACTCCCGTTCCCAGCCGAGCAGCCGCTGGTGCTCGTCCTCGGCCTGGTCGGCCGCCACATAGCTGAACATCTCCACCTTGTCGAACCAGTGCACCCGGATGATGCCCCTGGTGTCCTTGCCGTACGAGCCGGCCTCCCGGCGGAAGCAGGACGACCAGCCGACGTAGCGGCGCGGGGAGTCCAGGCTGAGGATCTCGCCGCTGTGGTACGCCGCGAGCGGCACCTCCGAGGTG
>DASUAC010000308.1:0-2402 GCA_035763985.1 Jatrophihabitans sp.
GTTCCAGGTCTGTTCGAGGATCTGCAGGCCAGCGGCGATGTTCTCTTGATAGTCGACGGCGATCTTCATCTGCCCGTGCAGGGAGAACATGGTGTCGCCGGAGCGCATGCCGTCGGTGACCTGGCCGATCCCGTAGCCGCAGTCGGCGTCGGCATAGTCGATGGACACGATGTCACCGCCGGCGCCGTAGTAATCGGCGATCAGCGGATCACCCGCCATCCCCTTCGGGGCATGCCAGGACGCCTGCGACCAGTTCGACTCCTGCGCCATGATCGCCTCGTAGACCGACCGCGGCACGTGTGTGGTGCTGCTGCCGCTGGGATGGCTCAATGGGATCGGCGCGAAGTCGCTGCTCGGGGCGTAGGAAACCAGGCCCATGTTGGCGAAGTTGGCCGGCCGGGAGTAACCGTTGCTCGAGGTCAGCAGGCCCTGCTCGGCCAGCTGCACCGCCCAGTTCACCTGCGCCGGGCTGGGCTGCATGACCTGCAGGCTGGGGCTTAGCCGCGGGATGGCACAGGTCGGGCTCTGGCTGGTGGCCATCGGAGCCGTCGGCGATTTCTGCGTCTTCGGAGTCGGGTCCGGCTTGGTCGTGGTGCGGTAGGCGGTGTCGCCACCGGGCTGCAGCTTGACCGTCGGCCTCGGATCGGCCGGCTGGGTGAGCACACCCGGCGGGTAGTACCGCGAGACCGCCACGATCGAGGCGCGGCTGCTCGCCGGCCGATGGGTGGAAACTGCATGCCCGGAGCCGGGCACCAGCACCAGCGGATCGGTCTGCTTGCCGGACGGGTCGCCGATCAGCATCGTGCCGTCCAGCGAGGACGACCGCGCGCCGTGCGGCAGGCCGGAGTCGTTGACCACCCGGTCACCCGCCGCGGCGTTCGCGGCCGGGTCGGAGGTCACGGATCCGGACAGCACCGTGCGGCCGGCCCGGCCGCCGAACAGGGCCAGCCGGGTCAGCGGACCGCTGGCCAGTTGGGTGAGCTTGCCGGCGTGCTCGTGCAGGGCGGTTGCCGTGGTCGAGCCGGGCCGAGCGGCGAGGAAGCTCAGCCCGCCGTCCGCGCTAGGGTGCAGGTCGTAGACGTCGCCCGGCGTCGCGCTGAGCAGCGTCGGGTTGCCGGAGCCCGAATCCGGCAGGCGGACCAGATGCGAGCCCATCGCACCGACCAGGCCGGTAGCGGCCGTGACGGCAGAGGTGACCTGACCGGGAACGGTCACGCTGGCGAGCACCGATCCGGTTGCCAGGTCGGCCCGGATCACCTCGGTGCTGGCGTCGTTGCTGCCCAGGTCGATGGTGAACGCCGCCTGATCGGCAACGCCACAGCCGGGCGAGAAGTACTTCAACGCAACGCCGGACGCGATCGGCCGGGCGGCGCCGGTGCTCAGCTGCACCGAGTACGCGAAGGCGCCGCGATCCCGGGCACTCTCCAGATTGACCACCGACGTGGGCAGCACCGCGACCGCCGCATACCGGCCATCACCCGACAGGCACTGGTAACCCGTCCAGGACGCAGTGTCGAGCCCGGCCGGCTTGAGCACGGCTACCTCGCGCCAGCCGAACCCGCGGCCGCCCTGGCCGACGTCCAGGTGGTAGCCGCCCTGATCCCCCCACCCGGATAGGGCCAGATCGCTGCCCGCGGCGGCCGCCGAGGCAGCCGGTCGCTTGGCAACCGGATGCCGAGCGACCGGAGCCGCGTAGGCCTGAGCGTTGACTGAGGCAAGGGACAGGACGGCGACGCCGGCTAGGACGGCGGTAGAAACGCGAAACGTTCTGTACACGGGTGGGCTACTTCCTACTTCGGGGCAGCGCGCATTAAGGGTGCGCGGAGGACGTACGCCGAGGGACAGACGCCTCGCCGTTTGCGGGATTGACCAGGGAGTTAGTAGGGAGCCGATGGCTGCACCATCGACTTCCTACTACGGCTGTGTCAGTGCCAGGCCGTGCAGCCGAGGTAGTACCAGGGCTCACCACCGAGCGCGGCCGGGGCGTATATATGGCACGCTCGAACCCAATAGTGGAAACCGATCATCTGGGTCCAAGAGTGCCCGGCGTAAATGCACCTGTAATACGAGAGCAATGGAAGATTCGTTGGTAGACCCTTCTACCTGCAGGCCGTCATCGTCCGTCCAGCCATTGCAGGCGCCACGTCCGTCTCGGTGGCCCGGCCCCCAGGCAGCATGACAGGTGCCTGAATAGCGTAGTTCGAACAGGATGTTGTTCTGCCAGAAGCTGTCCAGGGTGTATTGCATCCGAGGCGCACACGGTCTGGCTGGGATCCATGCCGTTGCACTGTTCGTAACTACAAGATGCGAGCGCGTTGGCTGTTCCGGACTGCAGGGCGAACGGGACCAAGAAGCTATCAACAGGGTGCTGAACCGCAAACAATCGCTTGATCATAGGTACA
>DASUAC010000309.1:0-8894 GCA_035763985.1 Jatrophihabitans sp.
GTAGCCGGGACCGATCCGCTGCTTGCGCTCGGCCGAACCGCTCTGCGCGAACACCGAGCTGTTGGCGATCTGGTCGTACGGGCCGGCCACCGCGCCGGTGCGGGACACGTACACCCCGGCCAGTGCGCTGGCGGCGCCGGCGTTCAGCTGGGCCGGCGATTCCAGCACCACGTACAGCTGAGAGCCGTTGGCCGCATAGCCGAAGGTGGCGTTGCCGATGTCCTTGGGGTTGATCGCGCCGGTCGGGTTGATCTTGGTCCAGCTGGCGCCGGCGTTGGTGGACAGGTAGAAGCCGTTGTAGTTCGCGCCGCTGCGCCAGGCCACGTTGGCCAGGATGGTCTGGCCGTTGGTGCCGGGCTGTACGGCCACGTCGTTGGCGATGTCCCGGTAGCTGGAGTCGACGTCGGTGCAGCTGATCATGCCGCTGGCACACGGCGCCAGGATGTTGGTCCAGGCGGTCGAGGCCGAACCGCTCAGCGCGTGCACGTACACCCCGCGGGAGGCGGCGACGAACACCCGGTTGCTGGGAGCGTCGATCAGCACCTTGCGGATCACCTGGCTCTCCAGCTCGGTGCCACCGACCCGCATCGACGCGCTGAAGCTGCCGGTGTCGGGGCCGGCCAGCCGGTAGACGCCGCTGCCCACGTAGGTGGTCGAGCCGGTGGTGCCGTCGCCGGTGGCCAGCCACAGCGCGCCGTCCGGCGCGATCGCGAGCGAGCCGACCGACAGGCTGGGCAGCGCATCGGCGATCGGAGTCCAGGTGCCGCCGTTGTCGCAGGACCGGAACACCCCGCCGGACGCGCCGCCGGCGAACACGCAGGAGGCGTCCACCGCCAGCGCCTGGATCCGGCCGGTGACGTAGCCGGCGCCGCCGCTGGAGTTGGAGGCGCTGGGGTCGCGGTAGCCCGGGTCGTCGGCGTTGTACGCGACCTTGGTGACGTCGGTCCAGTTGCCGGGCGCCGCCGGCAGCGCCGAGAGCTGCCCGTAGGCGGCCGAGTAGGCGCCCGGGGCGACCAGGCCGGTGGGGGCGGTGCGGGCGGCGTCGAACTCCGAGAGGCGATTCATCAGCTCGATGGATTCGCTGTCGGTGTCCGCTCCGGAGTCGGCACCCGCCGGTGCCACGGCAACCGCCAGCGCGGCGGCGCACGCCGCCCCGGTGAGCAGGGCCAGCAGTCGCCGGCCCCGCCTTCTGCTATCTGTCATTCAGTTCCTCCGAGATGTGCCGGCCGGCGATCAGCACGCCGTGGCCGGGTGAAAGGCTGCCCGGCCGGCGGCCGGGCAGGGGAACGGCCGGGCGCACGGCCTCGGTCGGATGCGGACCGAGAGCCGAGCGCCCGGACACGACGAACGCTGTCAGCAGGTTGCTTGTGTGCAGACCGCTGTCAGAAGACCGCTCGCCGGCAGATCGCTGTCAGAAAATGCTTGTCGGAAGGTGCTTGTCGGAAGGTGCTTGTCAGAAGGTGATGCCGCGGTTGGCGAAGGCGGTCCGGACCAGGTTCGCCGCCGTCGCACCGTCCCGGGCTAGCGCGGTGTTGTAGGTGGCCTGGGCGGCCGCGCTGAACGAGGTGTCCGCGGCGAAGCTGAACTGGGCGTCGATGATCGTGGTGTCCGCGCGCCGGCTGCCCAGGCCGAGCGAGATGTAGCCGTTGCGGATGTCCCACAGCGCCCGGCTCCAGATCATCCCGTCGTGGTGCACCTCGCCGCTCATGTCGGCCACGGTCAGGTTGGAGTCCAGCCGGCGCAGGCAGTGCGGCACCGTCGAGGTGTAGGAGGTCGAGTCCCAGTCCGCCACGCAGGGCAGGTCGGTCTTGACCGGCCAGCCGTACTGCTGGTCGGCGGCCAGGCCGACGGTGACGCCCAGGTAGTCGCCGAATGCCTCGCCGATGGAGCCCGCCTGCTCGCTGGTGCCGAAGCCCGGCACCTGCGCGTTGTGCACCGCGTGTCCGTACTCGTGCACGATCACCTCGGCGTCCTCGGCGTCGTCCACCCCGCCCTTGCCGTACCGGATCCGGAACGGCTGGTCGGTCTCGAAGGAGTTGTCGCCGCCGTACTGGTCCACCTTGACCTGCTGCTGCTGCTCGTTGACCGGCGGCAGCGTCGAGCCGAAGCCGAGCGACTGGAGGTATTCCTGGGCCTGGTTGATCCAGAAGTAGGCCATCACCTGTTCGAACTGGTCGGCGCTGCGGTCGTAGACGAAGGTGTTGGTGGCCGAGTAGGCCAGCGGGCCGGTGCTGGACTGGACGTTCACCCACTTGCCGGACAGGTAACCGGAACCGTCCAGGTTGCGCAGCTGGACGGTCGCGTACTCGCTGGCCGGCACCGCGCTGGCCGAGTCGTTGTCGTCGACCAGGTTCTCGTTGCCGCTGGACTGCACCGGATTGACCTTGAAAATGCTCGCGGTTCCGGTGGAGCCGGCCGCCGCCGCCTGGCCGGCCGGGCCGAACGGCAACAGCGTCAGCGCCAGGGTGCCGGCGATGGCGGTGATGCCGGCCGTTCGCCGGATATCGTGTGATCCGAACATGGCTTTCTCCGATTTGAGTATCTTGTCCGGACGGAGTGCCGCCCGCTCGGGAATCTCGGGAATTGTGTCCCGATCTGCCGTGCTGGTCAACAGTTACTTTTAGACAGGCTGTTCGAACGGCCGTAGAGTCATGCCGCTGCCGCCGCGCACCGAGCCGATGCTGCCGTCCGGGGCGAACTCGTACCGCATCGGCTCGCCGATCGAGCCGCCGCCCGGGCCGCTGACCGCCTTCAGCGTCGTGTCGTCGACCACCTCGAGCGCGACCGGGTCGTCGGCCGGGTTGACCACGGTCGGGTTGATCCCGAACAACCGGCCGCCGAGCAGCGCGACGTCCTGCACGCCCCACAGGGAGGAGAACCGGCCGGTGAACCGCTCGCCGTCCGGCGCCGGCTGGTGGCTGGCGGAGGCGGCCAGATCCAGCAGCCGGAACAAGCCGGCCGCCAGCGGTTCGGCCGGGCCGTCGACGGCGTTGGTGAGCACCGAGACCACCGTCCGCCGCTGCGGGCAGGCGAACGTGCGGGTGATGTGGCCGGGGTAGCCGCCGCTGTGCCCGAACAGCTCGTGCTCACCGATCTTGTTCAGGAACACCCCGAGGCCGTACCAGGATTCACCGCTCTTGACCTCCCACTCCCGGTGCCGCAGTTGGCGCTGGGCGTCCGCGCCGAGCAGGCCGTGCTCACCGGGCAGCAGCGCCGTGTAGAACGCGGCCAACTCGGCCGCGGTGGCATAGAAGCCGGTGGCGGCGGCCAGTGCCCGGGTGTCGACGTGCTCGATCACGTTGCGCTCGGTGCCGTAGGACAGCGCGGTGTGCCCGGCGGCATAGTCGGCGGCTCGCTCGGCGGACAGTTCGGGCCCGGTGTCGGCCAGGCCGAGCGGGCGCAGGATCTCGGCGGCCACCGCGTCGGCGAAGCTGGTTCGAGCGACCCGCTCGATGACCAGCCCGAGCAGGCCGTAGGCGATGTTGGAGTACTTGAACCGTTCGTTGCGGCCGGTGACCGCCGCGCTTGGCTCGGTGGCGATCCGGATCAGCTCGGCGGCGTCCGGGTACGGCCGGAACAGCTGCCAGAAGTCGCCGTCCTCGCTGTCCCGGATCACCCCGCCGCCGTGGCCGAGCAGCTCCCGGACGGTGACCGCCGCCAGCCCGCTGCCGGCGAGTTCCGGCAGGTGTTCGGCCACCGGATCGTCCAGCCGCAGCTTGCCCCGTTCGACCAGCCGGAGCACCGTCACCGCGGTGAACGTCTTGGAATGTGAGGCGATCCGGAACAGGTGCCGCTCAGTCAGCGGGGTGCCCGCGGCGGTGTCGGCGAGCCCGAACGCCGCCGACAGCCGCTGCTTGCCGTCCTCGAGGACGCAGGCCTGCACGCCGGGCACCTTGAGATACCAGCGCCGGTAGGCCAGCCAGCTCCGGTAGTAGTCCAGGATGTCCTGTCCGACCATGCGTCTGCTCCCTCGTTCGACCCGTCCGCCTTCGACCCGTCCGCGTTCGACCCGTCCGCGTTCGACCCGTCCGCGTTCGGTCCGTGCGCGTCCGGGCGAGCTTATAGAGCCGCCGGCCGGCGCCCGGCACCGGCAGAAGGTGCGAATCCAGGGGGCTTGCCAGGTCCGGGAGGTATCGAGCACCCTTGGTGCCGATCATGACCGCCTGGCTGCGGGCGGTTCCTGCTGGCGGAAAGGGACCGGCGATGGCTAGGGGCTGGCGGCGGTGTGCGGTGCTGGTTGCTGGATTGCTGTGCTGGCTGCCGGCGGTCCACGGCCAGGCACAGGCACAGCCGGGGTATTCGGCACGGCCGGCTTCGGCGGTCACCACCTGCTCCGGCCAGCTGGTCCGCAATCCCGGCTTCGAATCCGGTGCCGTGTACTGGACCGCGTCGCCCGGCGTGATCACCAACAGCAGCAGCGAACCGGCGCACAGCGGAAGCTGGGATGCAGTGCTCGGCATTCTCGGCGGCACCGAGTCCGTCTCCCAGACGATCAGCATTCCGGCCGGCTGCCACGCGACGCTGAGCTTCTGGCTGCACATCGACACCGAGGAGACCACGACCACCACGGCCTACGACCGGCTCACCCTCAAGCTCGACACCACCCAGATCGCCGGCTGGTCCAACCTGAACCACAACCTCGGCTACAGCCAGCAGGTGGTGGCCTTCTCCGGAACCGGGACGTTCACGATCACCTTTACCGCGACGGAGGATTCTTCGCTGCTCACCAGGTTCGTGCTGGACGACGTGACGGTCACCCTCAGCTGAGGTCCGCCCCATCGCAGTCTCGACCAGGGCGGTCGCCGGCCAGGCCGGGCGGGGTGCGTGTTGCAGTTCGGCCGTTTATTTGCTGTCCGAAACCATGGGCAGGCTCTTGATGAGGTTTGCCAGTTCGGTGGCGTGCGTCTCCTCGTCCCGGCGCCTGGAAGCAAGGTTGGCGGCGATGATCTTGTCGATGCCGCCGTGGCTCTTCGTGATCTCCGAGAGCACCCGGATCAGCGTCTTCTTGACGAACGGCGACGGCTTCTCCCCGTTGTACTCGGCGATCACCTCGAGCCACTGCTTCTCGGCGGCGCTGACGCGGAACGAGACCGTCTCGGTGGCCTCGGCAGTCGGTGCCACAAATCCTCCTAAGTTCGCAGGCTTGTCCATCCGGACGAGCGCAATGGCCCTTCTGGGAAGGGAGGGGCTAGGGCTGGTGGTGGTCGTCCGCATCGGTGTGGCGCTGGCTGACGCCGTGTGCCGCACGCGTGGCCCCCGGGCCGAGTATCGGGCGGACGCCTCTCAACATCCTTCTTCATGATTCTGAAAGGGAGAACGACGACGGGCGGCAGTAAGTTCCGGGCCCACCCCCGGATCGTCTGCCCCGTTGGCCTAGGGTGCGCTGTGTGCGGGTACACCAGCTGTCCAGGACGGACGCGCGCCGGGTCGCGGTACGCGCGCAACTGCTCGATGCCGAACGACCGGCCGGCCTGCTGGAACTGGTCCGCCGGCTGACCATGCTGCAGAACGACCTGACCGCGACGGTGGCACCCAGCGCGGATCTGGTGGCCTGGAGCAGGTTGGGCTCGGCGTACCGGCCGGCCGAACTGACCGCGGCGCTGCAATGCGGCGATCTGGTCGAGCTGCGCGGAATGATCCGGCCGGGTGAGGACATCGCGCTGTACCGGGCCGAGATGGCCGCCTGGCCCGGCCCCGGCACGGAGCCCGGGTGGCGGCAGGCGCAGGACGACTGGGTGCGGGTCAACGACCGGTTCCGCCGGGACATCCTGGAACGGCTCGAGCAGGACGGACCGCTGCCGTCCCGCAAGCTGCCGGACACCTGCCTGGTGCCGTGGACGTCCAGCGGCTGGAACAACCATCGCAACGTGCGGATCATGATCGGCTTGATGGAGCAGCGCGGCGAGGTGGCGATGACCGGCCGGCGTGGCCGGGATCGGTTGTGGGATCTGGCCGAACGGGTCTATCCCGATGTCCCCGCGGTGCCGCTGGCCGAGGCGCTGCGGATCCGCGACGAGCGCCGGTTGCGCTCGCTCGGCCTGGCCCGGGACCGTGGTCCGGAGTGCCCGGTCGAGCCGGCGGACGTCGGCGCGGTCGGTGAGCCGGCCGTGGTCGACGGCGTACCGGGGGAGTGGCGGGTGGATCCGGAGCTGCTGGATCGGCCGTTCCGCAGCCGGGCCGCGCTGCTGTCACCGCTGGACCGGCTGGTCTTCGACCGCAAGCGGATGGCCGAACTGTTCGAGTTCGACTACCAGTTGGAGATGTACAAGCCGGCGGCGCAGCGGCGGTGGGGGTACTTCGCGCTGCCGATCCTGTACGGCGATCGGCTGGTCGGCAAGCTCGATGCCACCGCCGATCGCAAGGCCGGCGTGCTGCGGGTGGACGCGATGCACCAGGACGTGCCGTTCGGCAGGACGATGGCCGCCGCGGTGCACCGGGAGATCGTGGATCTGGCCCGCTGGCTGGAGCTGGAACTGGTGCTGCCGGCCTGAATCGGGCTGCCTACGGTGCGATCAGGCAGCTGCCGATGACCGCGCCGTTGGCCATGCTGATCACGTCGACGTCCGGATCATGGCTGGCGCGGATCAGGCAGCCGCTGTATGCGGCCGGCCCGGTGGCCGCCGCCGGACGGGCGAGGAAGATTCCCCAGTTGCAGTACAGCGGCTCGATCGTCTGCTTGGCCAGCACCGGGTCGGGCACCGGGCGAACCCGTTGCTGCAGGATGTACGGCCCGTCCAGGGCGTCCGCCACGTTCCGGCGCCATTCCTCGGCGCTGACCGTCCAACCGGCGACGATCCCGCTGCCACCGTGCAACGACACCGGTTTCAGGATCAGCTCGGACTGCTTCGCCGTCGCGAAGCGGACCGCGTCGACCGGCTCGCCGGCGGCATCGTCGATCGACGTGCGCAGCCTTCTGGTCCACGGCACCAGGGAGGTCACGCTGTCGCGCTCGCGGTCGTCCAGGTCCTCGGTGTGGACCAGTTCCGACAGCAGCGCCAGTCCTTCCTTGTAGCCGTACAGGTCGGCATCGGCCGGGGACAGCAGCGTCACCATGCCGCGATCGGCGGCGTGCAGCAACGGTTCCAGCAACTCGATGTCGGCGGCCGAGCTGACGTATTCGAGCAGGTAGAAGCGGTAGACGACGTCGACGTGCCGGCCGCGGTAGCTGAGCCCGGTGGCCTCGGCGCGTAATTCGCCCAGATGGCAGGTGAACGCGTCCACCCCGGCTCGGCGGCACAGCCCGGCCATCACCTCCAACCTGGGCTGGTGTCTGGCATAGGTGTCCGGCCAGTCCACCAGGGCGACGGCGGGGGTGGTGCTGCTGCGTTCGGCGTGGATGGCCAGGGCGGTGCCGATCAGGCTCTCGGCGGTGTCGACGAAGGTCAGCCGTTTCTCCTGCACGAAATTGGCCAGAACCGGATGGCCGGTCAGCGCCCGGTTGATCTCGCCGTTCTCGAAGCCGCCGAGGGAGCTGCCGATGTTCATCTCCAGCAGGGAAAAGCCGGTGCCGGTGCGGTACAGGTCGGCTCGCGCCAGGGGTGGCGGCTTGTCCCGCGGGGCTCGTTCCAGCACCGCGATCTGCGCCTCGGGAAGCCCGAGCATCCGCGCGTAGCTCGCCCGGCTGCCGCTGAAGCGGCGCTGCGGCAGGGTGACCAGCAGGTTGTAGATGTCATCCAGCTGCCGGGCGAGCAGCGCGCTGTCACCGGCACCGAGGAAGACCGGATTCGGCATGATTCGCCCGCGGTTCTCGAACAGTTCCGGCCAGGCGTCCACCGCCGCGGTCAGCTCGGCGCTGTCGATCCCGTCCCGGACGACCCGCTCGAGGTATTCCGTGGCCAGCCGCTCGCCGTCGTGCCGATAGGTGGCCGGGTTCGGGGAGCTCATGCAGCCGGCCCGGCCGAGCGGCGGCCGCCGTAGGAGCCGATCAACCCCTCCGCCACGATCGCCGCGTCGGCATCGGCGAGGTCCGCCGGGTACTCCGGCAGCAGGTCGTCCCAGACCACCATCCAGGATCCGTACAGCTGGGACTGCCCCTCGGGCCTGGCGAAGAACCAGACGTGCAGATGCGCGGCACCGTCGCCGATCCGGTAGACGTGCGCCCGGGAGATGTGCGGCAGCGCCTGCAGGTGGCGGGCGATGTGCGTGGTCAGCACGCCCAGCTCACCGGCCAGTTCGTCAGGCAGGTCGGCCAGGTCGTAGTGCTCGCGCGGATGCAGCATCAGCACCAGCGGCGAGCCGGCGCCGCCGATCCGGGTCAGCCGCCAGCGGTCGTCGAACCAGATTCCCTCGTCGCGGCGGCGGCAGGAGTTGCAGTCGGCCGGGTCCTCACCCTGCCGGGCCGGTTCCGGCAGCACCGGCGGGCGCAACGGTGCGACCCGCAGGCTGTCCTGCTCGAACGGGCAGATGTCCCAGCCGGTCATCCGGGACAGCGGAAGCCGGCGCCCGTCGTCGGCGGCTGCGATTGCGTGGTCGTAGAACTCAGCGGGGGACAAGGCCATGATCGAAGCCTAGGACGCCCGGCGGCTCGGCCATTGCGCGGTGCTGACGATGGCCGACGTCTAGCCCGGCTGGTTGGTGTCGTAGGTGTCGATGCCGGTCGCCAGCCAGGCATGCAGGAGTTGTCGATCACCGGCAGCGGCCACCAGTTCCTCTGTGGCCAATTGGCGGGCCGATGCGCAGTGAACCGCGTCGTAACCGTGAAGGCCGTAACGGCGGCTGAGTTCGGCGGCGTCCCGGACCAATCGATCATCGACCTCGACGACGGCCAGTTCGGCCCATCTCGCGTCGAGGGCCCGGAGGCTCGCTCGATGAGTGCGGTCGCTGATCCTTTTCAGCCGCCGGGCCTGGGCGAGGGCAGCGGCGGTCTCGACATAGCTGAGGCGACTGGTGACCAC
>DASUAC010000310.1:0-3920 GCA_035763985.1 Jatrophihabitans sp.
GGCGGCCGGTGCTGCGGTCCGGTCGGGCCGCCGGTTGCCAGCGCCCGCCCGATGACCCGCTCGGTGAACTCCGGACCGGCCGAGACTCCACGCGCCTCGGCGACCATGCCGTCGCGCAACAGCCGGCCCAGTTGCCGTTCGTCGCTCATCGTTGGCCCTCGCTCATGATTTGTCCTCGCTCTTCGCGCAAGCGCTCATCGCCGGATTCGCTCCGCTCCTCGCTCGCTGTCGCTCGCTGCGATGCTCACTCATGGTCGGTCCTCGCTCTTCGCGCAAGCGCTCATCGCCGGTTCCCGTTCGTCTGCCGGGGCTGGCTCGTCGCCTGCCGCTCGGTCTCGGCACGTAGTTGCTGCAGGCCGCGGCTGATGATGCTGCGCACCGTGCCACGCCGGCAGCCGATGATCGAGGCGATCTCGGTGTCCTCCAGATCCTCGAAGAACCGCAGCACCAGGACCGCGCGCTGGCGGGCCGGCAGGTCGTTCAGCAACCGGCGCACCAACTCCCGGTCCGACAACCGGCCGCCGAAGTCAGGCTCGTACCCGCGTTCCGGCGGTTCGGCGAACAGCAGGTCGTCGGCCGACCGGCGCCGCCGGCCGTTCAGGAAGTTGTTGGTCAGCGAGCGCCGGACGTAGGCCAGCGGCACCTCGGCCGCGGCCACCCGGGCCCAGTTCGGATACAGCCGGACCAGGGTGTCCTGCACCAACTCCTCCGCCTCGATCCGGTCACCGGTCAGCAGGTACGCCGCTCTGAGCAGCACGGTGCTGTGCTGCCGGACGAACGACGTGAACTCCACCGGACCCGTCATCGAGGACCTCCACCCCTATGACACACCACAGCGGGCCGGTGTTGCAGCAGATCAGCCGCTCCCCGTCGAACCGGCCACGAACGGGTGCACCTGGACGGCGCAGACCCGGCTCGGCAACGGGCCGTCGCCCGCCCGGGGCGTGCCGAGGGTGAGCCACAGGTCGCCACCCGAATCACAGTGCCCGTCCGCGGGGTTCTCCGACCATTCCACCAGGCCACTGGCCGGGTGGCCCGGAGCGACGGTCAGCTGCGGGAGCTTGTCTCCCGACAGGCCGCCCAGCGGGCCACGCAACGTCTGGGCCGGGAACGGGAACCGCTGCAGGTTCATGTGGTCATCGGTCACCCGGACGTCCGGATAGCCGGTGATGGTGCAGGACTCGGAGCCCAGCGCGCTGATGGTGACGGTCGTGCTCCCTCGGTTCCCCGACTGGGACTGGCTGAAGCCGAACGAGAGATCCCTGCTGTCCAGGCAGCTGCCGGTCGCCGAGGCCGGCGCCTTGAGCTCCGGATGCGTCTCGCTGCCGTTCTCGCCCCGCACCAGCGGATAGCCGACCACGCTGCCGATGCATGCGCTGGTGTGCAGCGCGCCGAGCCGGACTCCGTTCGGCAGTACGGCGCTGAGCCCCAGT
This sequence comes from Jatrophihabitans sp., assembly GCA_035763985.1. Taxonomy (GTDB): domain Bacteria; phylum Actinomycetota; class Actinomycetes; order Mycobacteriales; family Jatrophihabitantaceae; genus Jatrophihabitans_A. The sequence goes on from DASUAC010000310.1 coordinate 1,434, forward strand.
ACCGCGCATCTGCTGACCGGCACCCCGCCGATCGCCGAGGACGCCGTCTGCCCCGGTTGCAGCAGCAGCGGTGGCGCCGACGGCTCGTCCGCCAGGCCGCCGATCGGCCCGCGCAGCACCGACTCCGACGTCACCGGGCCGTTCCGGGTGGCCTGCACGTAGCGCGGATTGCCCCACACCGCACACGCCTTGCCACTGTGGTTGGTCAGCTGCATGGCGGTGTGCGCCGCCGGCTCGTACACCTGCGCCACGCCGACGGTCAGGTCGGTTGCCAGGCACGGCTGGGCGACCGCCACGCCGTTGGCAGCGGCGACGCCGTCGGCATCGACCGACAGCCGGGTTTCGACCACCACGCCGCCGGGGTGGCCGGCCAGGCCGGGGCTGGCGTCGTAGGCACGCACCAGCAGCCCGCCGTCGGTTCCGGTCAGCGACATCACGTACTGGTTTTGGAGGGCGAGGATCAGCGGCGGCGCCTGGTAGACCAGCTGGCCGCCGGCCGTCCGGAACCACTCCAGCACGCTGCCGGTCCGGCTGCCGTCCGTACCGGCGCAGTAGTAGTCGTAGGCGTAGCCGACCTCGCCGACCGCGTCGACGAACCGGGCGCCGACGCCGGAGACCGGCTGTTGGCCGTGGCCGCAGGTCAGCCCCACCGGGTACGGGGCGGCCGGCAGCGACGGTGTCGGCGACGGCTTCGGGTGGGCCGGCTGGTGCCGGCCGAGTGCCCGCGGCAGCAGCAGCGTGGCCGCGATCGCCAGCGCCACCACCGCAGCGGCCACCAGCAGCGGCACCGCCCAGCGCCGGCCGGCTCGCTCGGTCATCGGCACGCCCGCCACCGCCGCCAGCACCGCGGCCCGCAGCTGCCGGCCGGACGGGGCGTTCGCGGCGTCGCGGCGCAACTCGTCCCGGACGATGCTCTCCAGCTCCTCGACGTTCATCGCAACATCCCTCCCGTCCCGCTCGGTGTATCGCTGGCCGCGGCCCGCAGCTCGGCCAGCGCCCGGCTGATCAGGCTGCGCGCGGTGCCGATCCGGCACTGCAGGGCATCGGCGATCTGCTGGTCGGAGTAGTCGTAGAAGTAGCGCAGCACCACGGCCGCCCGCTGCCGCTCGGGCAAGCCGGCCAGCACCCGCCGCAGCTGGTCGCGGTCGGCCACCCCGGCGGTGAAGTCCGGCCGGTCACCGAGCTCCGGCAGGCTGGTCAACGACAGCTCGGAGCCGGCCCGGCGCCGGCGCTGGTTGAGGAACCGGTTGACCAGCGAGCGCCGGACGTAGGCCAGCGCCGAGTCGGCCGCCAGCACCCTGCGCCACTGCGGATACATCGCGACCAGCACGTCCTGGACCAGTTCCTCGGCGGCCACCCGGTCGCGGGTCAGCAGGTACGCGGTGGTCAGTAGCGAATCGGTGTGCTGCTCGATGAACTCCGCGAAGTGGGCGTCCGCGGCGATCACATCCTTCATATCGGACTAGACACCGCCGGCCTGCGAAGCATTGCGGCAATCGCCGGGCTCCCGCGAAGCATTGCCGGGCCGGTGGCCGGACTCAGGAGGAACCGCGGCTGCCCGACACGATCGGATGCAGCTGCGCCCCGCACAGCGCGATGCCGGCCGGCAGCGTCCCCACCGGCATGCCGCCGGGCAGCGAGACCGCGACCGTGCCGCTCGGCGCGCACTTCGGCCGCTCGGCCGGTTCGATCATCGCCGAGACCGTGGTGCCCTGCCCCAACTGGACGATCGGCGGCACCCGCCCACCCCAGCCGCCCGCCGCGCCACGCAGCGTCGGAGTGGCTGCCGTGCCGTCGGCCGCGGTCACGCCGAGATAGCCGGAGAGCACGCAGATCCCCGCCGACTGCTTGGTCAGCTGCACCGCGTACGGCCGTTGCCGCACGGCCGAGGAGATGCTGTCCACCCGGGCGATCCGCACCGTCAGGTCGGACGGCAGGCAGGCCGGCGCCACCGGGTAGTTGGTGGGCGTGAAGTGCACCCCGTCGGCGGTGGTGAAGTCCTCCCGGATCAGCGCCCGGCCGCCGGTGAACAGCTGCACCGCCAGCACCCGGGCGCCGTCGCTGCTGCCCATGTAATCGACCTGGTCGCCCTGCACCGCCGGCACCAGCACCGATTGCAACTGCAGCCGGCCGGCCACCCGGGCGTACACCGCCACCGTGCTTGCCGAGCGCCGGGTGTCGGACAGCACGCAGAGGAAGTCGTAGAGGTACAGGTCGTGGTCGACGGTGGCCAGCCGGATCCGGACGGCCGAGCCGATCGTCAGCTGGCCGCCCGGCAGCAGCTGGGCACAGTCCACCCCGGGCGGGACGGCCGGATCGGGCGGTCCGATGGCATCGCCCGGCGCGATGTAGGGCCGCTGCTGCGGCCCACCGGCCAGGCCGGCATTCGGGTGCCCGCTGCCCGGCTGGCCGTTCGGCTGCCCGTTGTTCCGCAGCGCCGGTCCGGGCACGGTCACGGCGCTGGACGGGGTGGACCGGCCGGCGGTG
>DASUAC010000311.1:0-6545 GCA_035763985.1 Jatrophihabitans sp.
GGAGCCGAGCTGACCGGGGCGGCCGCATGTCGCCGGCCCGGTCCGCTCAGGTTATGCCGTAGTCCTACCGCAGGCCGATTTCTCAACCGCAAGCCCCTGCGAGCCGGCGTGCCCGACCGCGGCGTCGGCACCGCGGTGGCAGGCGGGGCAATCCGCTGGCGAAGCCGCTCCGAACCACCTGTGCAGCTCGATCCGGGTCGTCGTCCCGGTCATGGTCGAGCCGGTCCGGAGGAGGCATATTGCGGCGTAGGCAGATCGCGGTGGTCGGCGCCGGCGTCGCGGGGCTGACGGCCGCCTATGTGCTGCAGCGGCAGGCCGACGTCACGCTGTACGAGGCGGAGGACCGGCTGGGCGGGCATGCGCACACGCACGAACTGGCCGGTTCCGACGGCCGGACCGTCAACGTGGACACCGGTTTCATCGTGCACAATCGGGTCACTTACCCCTACCTGCTGCGGTTGTTCGCCGAACTGGACATCGCCACCCAGGACAGCGAGATGAGCATGTCGGTCAGCTGCGCCGGCTGTGGCCTGCAGTATGCCGGTGGCAACGGGCTGTCCGGCCTGTTCCCGACGGCCGGCAACGCGATGAACCCGCGCTACCTGCGGCTGCTCACCGAGGTGCCGCGCTTCCATCGCCAGGCCCGGGCATTGCTGGCCGGCGGCTCGGACGAGGGCGACGGCGCGGGCGTCGGCGCGGGCGAGACCGAGACGATGCGCGAGTTCCTCCGCCGCGGACGGTTCAGCGAATACTTCCGGAGTCATTTCGTGGCGCCGCTGATCTCGGCGGTGTGGTCCTGCGCGCCGCGGCTGGCCCACGACTACCCCGCTCGCTACCTGCTGGAATTCCTCGGCAATCACGGCATGCTCTCGATCGGCGGCTCGCACCGGTGGCGCACCGTGGTCGGTGGCTCGCAGCGCTACGTCGCCCAGGCCGCCAAGCAGCTCAGCGCGGTGCGTACCGCCACCGCCGTGCGCGCGGTGATCCGGCACGCCGACGGGACGGACGTGCACGACGACGGCGACGACTGCCACCGGTTCGACGCGGTGGTGATCGCCACCCACCCGGACCAGGCACTGGCCGTGCTGCACGATCCCACCGTCCTGCAAAGGCGAACGCTGGCCGCGTTCGGCTACTCGGCCAACTCCGCCGTGCTGCACACCGACACCGGCCTGCTGCCCCGAGCCGGCCGGGCGCGGGCCTCGTGGAACTACACGATGCCGTCCTGCCGGGCCGACGCCGCCGCGGTGCGGGTCAGCTACGACCTGAGCCGGTTGCAGCGGCTGGCCGGCGACACCAGGTACCTGCTGACGCTCAATGCCGATGACCAGATCGGAGAACCCGCGGTGCTGCGCCGGATGAGCTACCAGCACCCGATCTACACACCCGAATCCGTGGCGGCGCAGCGCGATCTGCCGCGGCTCGGCGATGCCGGGCTGGCCTTCGCCGGTGCCTACCACGGCTGGGGTTTCCACGAGGACGGCTGCCGGTCCGGGGTCGAGGCGGCGCGCCGGCTGGGGGTGGACTGGTGACCGCGGCCTGCTACGACGTGCGGATCGTGCATCGCCGGACGGATCCGGTGCGCTACCGGTTCAGCTTCACCGGCCGGCTCTGGCTGGTCGATCTCGACGACGTCCCGGCACTGCCGCGCGGCCTGCGTGGCCTCTGCCGGTTCGACAGCGCCGATCACCTCGGCGGCGGGTCGTTGCGGGTGGATCTCGACGACTGGCTGCGCAGGCAAGGACGGCCGGCGCCGGCCCGGGTGCTGATGCTGGCCAACCCGCGGGTGCTGGGCTACGTGTTCAACCCGCTGACCCTGTTCTACTGCCTGGACGGCGCTGATGCGGTGAGCTGCGTCGTAGCCGAGGTGCGCAACACCTACGGCGGCCGGCATTGCTATCTGCTGCAACCGGATGCCACCGGGCAGGCCCGGGCCGAGAAGGTGTTCTACGTCTCGCCGTACTACCCGGTGGACGGCGGCTACCGGATGCGGCTGCCGCTGCCCGGCGACCGGCTGCTGGTGAACGTCCAGCTGCACCGGCCCGGCGAACGGCCGTTCACCGCGCTGGTGGCCGGCACCCGGCGCAGCGAGCGGGCCCGGCTGTGGACCGCGCTGCGCACCCCGCTGGCCACCCGGGCGGTCATGTTCGGCATCCGGCGACACGGAATCACCTTGTACGCCAAGGGACTTCGGCCGGTTCCGCAGGCGGGCCGCGGATGACCACGACCCGTACGGCGCCACCCGCGATCGACGCCCGCCGCTGGCCGGACGTCGCGCAGGTGCCGCACCACCCGGCCCGGGCCCGGTTCGCCCGGCTGCTGACCAGGCACGCGCTGGGCGGACTGCCGCTCCGGGTCACCCTGCCGGACGGGACCTGGTTCGGCGCCGGTACCGGTGACGATCCGGGGCTGACGCTGGTCCGTCCGGACGACTTCTACCACCGGCTCGGTGCCGGCGGCCTGATCGGTTTCGGCGAGTCGTACATGGCAGGTGACTGGGAGTCAGCCGAGCTGGCCGGGCTGCTGACGGTGCTGGCCGGCCGGGTGAGCAGCCTGGTGCCGCCGGCGCTGCAGCGGCTGCGCCGAGTGGTGCTGCGCGCCCGGCCCGCCGAGCAGGACAACACGCTGACCGGCGCCCGTGCCAACATCGGCCGGCACTACGACCTGTCGAACGAGCTGTTCGCACTGTTCCTGGATCCGTCGCTGAGCTACTCCTCGGCGTTGTTCGCCGCCGGGCCGGCCGCCGAGAGCCTGCTGACCGCCCAGCATCGCAAGATCGACCGGATCCTCGACCTGGCCGGCGTCACCGCCGGCACCCGGCTGCTGGAGATCGGTACCGGCTGGGGCGAACTGGCCATCCGGGCGGCCTCCCGCGGCGCGCAGGTCACCACCGTGACCATCTCCACCGAGCAGGCCACGCTCGCCCGGCAGCGCATCGCGGCCGCCGGCTGGGCCGGCCGGGTGAGCGTCCGGTTGCAGGATTACCGCGAGATCGAAGGGGAATTCGACGCCGTGGTGAGCGTGGAGATGATCGAGGCGGTCGGTGCTGAGCACTGGCCGGACTACTTCGGCCGGATCGCCCGGCTGCTGCGGCCCGGCGGCCGGGCCGGGGTGCAGGCCATCACCATGCCGCACGACCGGATGCTGGCCAGCCGCAACACCTACACCTGGATCGTGAAGTACATCTTCCCGGGCGGGGAGCTGCCTTCGGTCCGGGCCGTCCGGGAGCAGGCGACGGCGGCCGGGCTGCGGGCCGACGACGGTCTCGGCATGGGACGGCACTATGCCGAGACGCTGCGCCGCTGGCGGGCCCGGTTCGAGGCCGCGGCGGCGGAGGTCGACGCTCTCGGCTTCGACGAGGTGTTCCGGCGCATGTGGTCGCTCTACCTTGCCTATTCCGAAGCCGGTTTCGCCTCCGGCTACCTGGACGTGCGGCAGTTCTGCCTGACCAGGCCGGGGGATTCCGGATGACCACGGCCGGACGGATGACCACCGCCGAACGGCTGACCGTGTTGCTGTCCGGAGTGCTGGGCGGCCGGCCACCCGTCCGGATCCAGGCCTGGGACGGCAGCGTCGCCGGGCCGGCGGACGCGCCTACCGTGCAGCTGCGCTCCCGGCGGGTGCTGCGCCGGTTGCTGTGGCAGCCGAACGAGCTCGGGGTGGCACAGGCCTACGTGGCCGGCGAGCTCGCGGTGCCGGGCGGCGCGGACCGGCTCGCCGAGGGGCTGGTGGCGCTCTGGCAGCATGCCCGGGCCAACCGGCTGGGCCGGGTGGAACTCTCCGCCGCCGGCCGGTTGCGGGCCGCGGTGATCGCCGCCCGGCTGGGTGCGTTCGGCCCACGGCCGCCGGCGCCGGCCGCGCAGGCCAGGCCGGCCGGCGCGGTGCACGGCCGGGACCGGGACCGGGCGGTGATCGCGCACCACTACGACCTGTCCAATGCGTTCTACCGGCTGATCCTCGATCCCTCGATGGCCTATTCCTGCGCCTATTACGTCGAGCCGGGCATGCGATTGGCCCAGGCGCAGCAGGCCAAACTCGACCTGATCTGCCGCAAGCTCCGGCTTCGGCCCGGCACCCGGCTGCTGGACGTGGGCTGCGGCTGGGGATCACTGTGCCTGCACGCGGCCGAGCGGTACGGGGCATCGGTGCTCGGCGTGACCATCTCCCGGCAGCAGTACGAATTCGTCAGCCGGCGGATCGCCGAGCGAGGCCTCGCCGACCGGGTCACGGTGCGGCTGCAGGACTACCGGGATCTGCCTGCGGAGGAGTTCGACGCGGTCAGCTCGATCGAGATGGGCGAGCACGTCGGGCAGCAGAACTACCCGCGCTATCTGAAGGTCCTGTTCGACGCGCTGCGGCCGGGCGGCAGGCTGCTGTTGCAGCAGATGTCCCGGCGGGCCGACGCCGCACCCGGCGGCGGCCCGTTCATCGAGCACTACATCGCGCCGGACATGCACATGCGGCCGGTGGAGCAGACCGCCGGGGAACTGACCGCCGCCGGCTTCCGGATCTGCGACATCCATCCGATGGGGGAGCATTACGCGCAGACCGTCGAGGATTGGCTGGCGAACTTCGAGGCGCACTACGCCGACGTGGTCGGCCTGGTCGGCGAGCAGGTGGCCCGGGTCTGGCGGCTGTACCTGGTCGGTGGCGGCCTGAGCTTCGCCGAGGGCCGGATGGGCGTCGAGCAGTTGCTGGCGGAGCGTCCGGCATGACCGGCTTCGCGGCAACCGAGTTCTGGCAGGCGCTGCCGCCGGTGCTGCTGGCCGTCCTGCTGGTGCTGTCGGCGACCTACCTGGCCGGCCGGATCGCCGGTAAACACAGCGTGATCGACACTGCCTGGGGACTGCTGTTCGGCGCGATCGGTGGCACGGCCTTCCTGGTCTCGGGCGGCCACGGCGATCCCGTCCGGCGGGCGTTGCTGCTGGCCATGGTGCTGATCTGGGGCCTGCGGCTGGCGATCCGGATCGGCCGTCGCAATCGGGGGAAACCGGAGGATCCCCGGTACGCGCGGATGCTGGCCGGCAGGTCGGCCGGTTACGTCCTGCTGAAGGTGTACGGATTGCAGGGATTGCGGGCCTTCGTGGTCGGGATGCCGCTGGTGGTGGGCAGTTTCACCGGCGGCCCGGTGACCCCGCTCGGCTGGCTGGGCGTGTCGGTCTGGCTGGTCGGGCTGTTCTTCGAAGCCGTCGGCGACTGGCAACTCGACCGGTACCGGGCCGACCCGGACCGCGGACCGGTGCTCGACCGCGGACTGTGGCGCTACTCCCGGCATCCCAACTACTTCGGCGACGCCTGTGTCTGGATCGGGATCTTCCTGCTCGCCGCCGAACGCTGGCCCGGCGTGCTGACCGTGTTCTCCCCGGCGATCATGGTCTATCTGCTGGCATTCGGCTCCGGCAAGCCGCTGCTGGAACGCAGCATGGCCGAGCGCCCGGCGTACCGGGGGTACATGCGGCGAACCTCCGGGTTCGTGCCGTTGCCGCCGCGGCTGCATCGGGCCCTGACGCGGGGCCACGCCGGCCGATGACGAGCGGGCAGGACGGACCTGACACAGTGGGCGATGTGCGGTTCACCCGAGCATCCGCCGCCCGCCGGCTGGCCGGCGTGCCGGAAGCAGCGGGACAGCGGGAACTCGCCGGGCTGCTCGCCGCCGCGGCCCGCGGCGACGAGCAGGCGTTCGCGGCCCTCTACGACCGGACCAGCCCGCGGGTGTACGGCATGGTGCTCCGGGTGGTCCGGGACCCCGCGCAGGCCGCCGAGGTCACCCAGGACGTCTACCTGCAGGTGTGGCGGGAGGCCGCTCGGTTCGACCCGGAGCTGGGCAGCGTGCTGTCCTGGCTGCTGATGATCGCCCACCGGCGGGCCGTCGACCGGGTCCGCTCGGCCCGGGCGGCCACCCTGCGCGAGGACCAGTACGCGCTGCGCCAGGCCGACCGGCCCTACGACGAGGTCAGTGAGCAGGTGCACGCCGGCCTGGAGGCCCAACGCGTCCACAAGGCGCTGCGCGATCTGACCGACACCCAACGCGAAGCGATCAACCTCGCCTACTTCGCCGGCTACACCCACCGCGAGGTCGCGGCACTGCTCGACCTGCCGCTCGGCACCGCCAAGACCCGGATCCGGGACGGCCTGATCCGGCTGCGCGACGCCCTGGGGGTCGCTGATGACTAACCACGAAGTCGGCACCCTGGCCGGCGCCTACGCGCTGGACGCCCTGGACCAGCCGGAACGCGAGCTGTTCGAGGCGCATCTGGCCGAGTGCGCCGACTGCGCCGCCGAGGTGGCCGGCCTGCGCGCCGCCGCCACCGAACTCAGCCACACCTCGCTGGCCACGCCGCCGGCGGCGTTGCGCGCCGACCTGCTCTCGGCCGTCGGCCGGGTCCGGCCGCTGCCGCCGCGAACCCGGCCGGCCGACGGCCTGGCACGACCGGCCCGGCGCTGGCTCTGGCCGGCGGTGGCGGCCGCCTGCGCGGTCCTCGCGGTGATCGCCGGCGGCTGGGGCTGGCAGGAACACCGGCAACTGACCGGCCACCGGCTCACGA
>DASUAC010000312.1:0-3084 GCA_035763985.1 Jatrophihabitans sp.
ACAGCCGGTTCTGTGCCCAGTGCGGTGCGCCGCTGGCCGGCGCCAGGTAGTCCGGTGGGCCGGACGCCACCTCGATCCTGGCCACCGGCCAGGTGATCGGCACCGATTCGGACGATAAGTTCTCCACCGAGGCGCACAAGCGGGCGGTGGACGCCCTCACCCCCGGCTCGGCGTTGCTGGTGGTCAAGCGGGGCCCGAACGCCGGCAGCCGGTTCCTGCTCGACCAGGATCTGACCACCGCCGGACGGCACCCGGACAGCGACATCTTCCTCGACGACGTGACCGTGTCCCGCCGGCACGTCGAGTTCCGCCGGGACGGCGCGGGCTTCGCGGTGTACGACGTCGGCAGCCTGAACGGCACCTACGTCAATCGGGAACGGATCGACTCGGCTGCGCTGGCCGACGGCGACGAGGTGCAGATCGGCAAGTTCCGGCTGGTGTACCTGACCGCCGGCGGCACCTCATGAGCGCTGCCAGCCTGCCGGCCCGCGGCACGCTGTCCATCGGCGAGGTGCTGTCCCAGCTGCGCGTCGAGTTCCCCGACATCACCATCTCCAAGATCCGGTTCCTGGAGGACCAGGGGTTGGTGCAGCCGGACCGGACGCCGTCCGGCTACCGCAAGTTCTCGGCCTCCGACGTGGCCCGGCTGCGCTACGTGCTGAGCCAGCAGCGGGACCACTACCTGCCGCTGCGGGTGATCAAGGAGCAGCTTGAGGCGATCGACCGCGGCCAGAGCCCGTCCGGCGCGGTGCCCCGGCCGGCCCACCTGGCGATCACCGACAACGCGCCGACCGCCGAGCACTTCCGGGCCGCCCCGGCGGCGATGCGGCTGAGCCGGCAGGAGCTGCTCAACACCGCCGGGCTGCGCTCGGACCAGCTGGCCGAGCTGGAGCAGTTCGGCCTGGTCAGCCAGCGGACCGGCGGCTATTACGACGACGACGCGCTGGCGATCGCCCGGGTGGTCGCCGAGCTGGCCAGGTTCGGCATCGAGGGCCGGCACCTGCGCTCGTTCAAGACCGCCGCCGAGCGTGAGGTGGGCCTGTTCGGGCAGGTGGTCGGACCGCTCACCCGGCAGCGCAACGGCGACGGCCGGGCGCGGGCCGAGGAGGCGGTGCGTGAACTGGCCGCATTGTCCGTCCGGCTGCACACCGCGTTGGTGCAGATCGGATTGCGGCAGATCGTCGGTTGAGCTTGAGAAGCGCTAGTCTCGAAACAGGCTGCGTTCCCCAAGTCAGCTGAGGAGGTCGGCGAGATGGCTCTGCATCCGCTGGAAGTTGTCGGCGTGCGGGTTGAGCTACCGGCCAACCAGCCGGTCGTGCTACTCAAGGAGTCGACCGGTAGCGGCCGTTATCTCCCGATCTGGATCGGCGCGGTGGAGGCCTCCGCGATCGCCTTCGAGCAGCAGGGCGTGCAGTCGCCCAGGCCGCTCACCCACGACCTGCTGCGGGACGTCATCGTCGCGCTCGGCGCCGAGCTGACCCAGGTGTCGATCACCGAGCTGCGCGACGACGTGTTCTACGCCGAGCTGGTGTTCAGCAACGGCGCCACGGTCAGCGCCCGGCCCTCCGACGCGATCGCCCTGGCGCTGCGCACCGCCACCCCGATCATGGGGGAGGAGGACGTGCTGGCCAGCGTCGGGATCACCATTCCGGAGGAGAACGACGACGAGGTGGAGAAGTTCCGGGAGTTCCTGGACACCATCTCGGCCGACGACTTCGCCGGCTCCCCGGACGACGAAACCCGGCCGGATAACGGCTAAACCGTCTCGACCTCTAGTCGATGGTTACTTTTTGATCGAGGAGTCGGCGAGCCACGTTGACCGACCGGTCAGCTGCGCCTACCGTCGGAATCACGACGATGCAATTACCGGCTCGGCTGGACCGGGCCGACCCGGCGCCAGCGCAGGATCGGCGCCCGGGCAGGCATCGCCACAGCTCGAGTAGGTCCGCGGCAGGCAGGAGACGTCAGGTGCTCGATCAAACGCCGGAACAGGGCGCGCTGTTCAGCCAGCCGAGTCTCGGCCCGGACGACTCGGTGGGCTACCGTGGCCCGACCGCCTGCGCCGCGGCCGGCATCACCTACCGCCAGCTGGACTACTGGGCCCGTACCAACCTGGTCGTCCCCACCGTGCGCTCGGCGGCCGGATCGGGCAGCCAGCGGCTGTACTCGTTCAAGGACATCCTGGTGCTCAAGGTGGTCAAGCGGCTGCTCGACACCGGCGTCTCGCTGCAGAACATCCGGCTCGCGGTCGACACCCTGCGGTCCCGCGGCGTGGAGGATCTGGCCCGGATCACCCTGCTCTCCGACGGCACCACGGTCTACGAGTGCACCTCCTCGGAGGAGGTGGTCGACCTGCTCCGCGGCGGCCAGGGCGTCTTCGGGATCGCGGTCAGCGGCGCGCTGCGGGAACTGGCCGGCTCGCTGGCCACGCTGCCGTCCGAGCGCACCGACGGCACGTCCACCGAACCAGCCGCCGCCAGCTCCGACGAACTGTCCCAGCGCCGGCAGCGGCGTACCGCCAGCGCGTAGCCGAGGCCGCTCGGGCTCGAGCCCGGCAGGACCGAACACGGCCGTTCCGGCTGGTAATCTGGCACTACCGCGACGCGCACACGGGAGAGTCCGTCCATCACGGACGGCGCCGAAGGGGCAACTTCCCCGTCAACCTCTCAGGCCGCAGGACCGTATGCGCAGGTAGCTCTGAAGGGCATCGGCCCGACAGAGGGGGAGTGGGACGGCTGACGCCGTGCCGCTTTCGCTCGAGTCGCTAGGAGCTCGCCGATGTCGCTTGACCCGACGCGCAAGGTGTCCGCCGCGCCGCCAGTGGACCCCGGGCGCAAGGCCGCGGGGTCGTTGCCGTTCGCCGGCCGGCACATCGGGGTGTTCGACCCGGCCGACCAGGACACCATGCTCAAGGCGCTGGGCATGTCCAGCCTCGACGAGCTGATCGCCGCCGCGGTGCCCGCATCGATCCGCAGCTCGCTGGCGCTCGCGCTGCCGCCGGCCAGCAGCGAGGCCGAGGTGGCTGCCGAGCTGCGGGCGCTGGCCGCTCGCAACACCGTCCGGGCCTCGATGATCGGCCTGGGC